>CANQOG010000003.1 GCA_947625415.1 uncultured Clostridia bacterium | reverse complement strand
CCAAATGAAGCTGTTGTTCATAGTGTATTAGTTAATTATTTAGCTAATCAAAGACAAGGAACACAAAGTACAAAAACAAGAGCAGAAGTTAGAGGCGGTGGTAAAAAGCCTTGGAGACAAAAAGGAACAGGTCGTGCTAGACAAGGTTCAATAAGAGCTCCACAATGGATTAAGGGTGGTATTGCTTTAGGACCAAAACCTCGTTCATACAAATATAGAGTTAATAAGAAAGAAAAACAACTTGCTATTAGAAGTTTATTAAGTTCTAAAGTATTAGAAAGTTCATTAACAGTTGTTGATAAATTTGATTTTAAAGAGATTAAGACAAAACAAGTTGTAAATTGTTTAAACAACTTAAAAGTTGAAGGAAAAACATTAATAATGATTCCTGAAAAAGATGAGATACTACAAAGATCAGCTAGAAACATTGAAAACGTTAGAACAATTTCAGTTTCTACAATTAATGTATTTGATTTATTAAAATACAAAAACTTAGTTTTAACAGTTGATACTGTTAAGAAATTAGAGGAGGTGTATGCTTAATTATGGTAGCAGAAGATATTATAATTGCTCCAATTATTACTGAGGAAGCAAGTGCAAGAATTGCTGAAGGAAAATACACATTCCGTGTTAATAGAAAAGCAACTAAAATTGATATTAAAAATGCAGTTGAAAAGTTGTTTGAAGTTAAAGTATTAAATGTAAATACTATTTCTGTAAAAGGAAAAGAAAGAAGAGTAGGTGTTCATACTGGAAAAACTTCTGACTGGAAAAAAGCAATAGTTACAATAGATACTAATCCTTCACAAAAAACTTATTTAACTAAAGGTGGAAAAGAAGTTAAAACTTCTAAGAAGACATACAAAGATACAATTGAAGGATTTTCAGTTTAATCTTTAAGAAAAAATATCCGGAAAATACCGGGATAATAAAGAATAGCTGTGCAGACAGGAAAAATCTGCTATAAAAATAAAAATAGAAAGGATAGAGGTTTCAGTCAAATCAAGTATTTTTTATATAATTGAACGAGAAAATCGGAGACGTACAAAGAGGTATGTTGAAGCTTTTTTGAGTGATAATTAGACGGAAAAGATACAGATTTCAATGGAGCCGAGGTTAAAACAATGGGTATAAAAAGTTATAGACCATATACGCCTTCAAGAAGAAACATGACTGGTTCTACTTACGAAGAAATTACAAAGAAAACTCCTGAAAAATCTTTATTAACTAAAAAGAGAAAGAATGCAGGAAGAAATTCTTATGGTAGAATAACAGTTAGACATCAAGGTGGCGGAAATAGACAAAAATATAGAATTATTGATTTTAAAAGACAAAAAGATGATATGGAAGCAGAAGTTGTTGGAATTGAATATGATCCAAACAGAAGCGCAAATATCGCATTAATAAAATATGAAGATGGAACATTAAGTTACATCTTAGCTCCAAGTGGATTAACAGATGGAGATAAAATAGTATCTGGAGAAAACGTTGATATTAAAGTTGGTAACTGTTTACCAATCGCAAATATTCCTGTTGGTACTTTAATTCATAATATTGAGTTAAATCCAGGTCAAGGTGGAAAATTAGTAAGAAGTGCTGGTCAAGAAGCTCAACTTATGGCCAAAGAAGGAGCTTATGCTCACGTAAGACTTCCATCAGGAGAAATGAGATTAATTTCTATTAGATGTAGAGCTACGGTTGGAACAATTGGTAACTCTGATCATGAAAATATTAAACTTGGTAAAGCTGGAAGAAAAAGACATATGGGAATTAGACCAACAGTAAGAGGTTCTGCTATGAACCCTAATGATCACCCTCATGGTGGTGGTGAAGGTAAAGCTCCTGTTGGACATTCTGGACCATTAACACCTTGGGGCAAACCAGCATTAGGATATAAGACAAGAAATAAGAAAAAACAATCAAATAAATTTATAGTTAAGAGAAGAAAATAATTAGGAGGTAAAGGGTAATGTCAAGAAGTAGTAAAAAGAAACCATTTGTAGCTCCAAAATTATTAAAGAAAATTGAAGCTATGAATGAATCAGGAAAAAAAGAAGTATTAAAAACTTGGTCAAGAGCATCTACTATATATCCACAATTTGTTGGACATACAATAGCTGTTCATGATGGAAGAAAACATGTTCCTGTATATATAACAGAAGAAATGATTGGACATAAGTTAGGAGAATTTGCTCCAACAAGAACATTTAAAGGACATTCAGGAGATAAGACAACAAAATAAAATAGCAAGTATTGCTAAATAAATAAAGGAGGACATAAAAGTGGAAGAAAAAGTTACAGTACCAGAAGCTAGAGCAACTCTTAAATTTGCTAGAATTTCAAGTAGAAAAGTTAAAATTGTAGCAGATTTATTAAGAGGAAAAAGTGCTGAAGAAGCTTTGGCAATAGTAAAATTTGCTCCTAAAGCTTCAAGCGAAGTTTTAGAAAAATTACTAAAATCTGCTATTGCAAACGCTGAAAATAATCACTTTATGAATAGAAAAAACCTTGTAGTGGCTGAAATTTATGCAAATCAAGGACCAACATTAAAAAGAATTAGACCAGCTGCTAAAGGAAGCGCTGTTAGAATTAGAAAAAGAACAAGTCATATTACTATAGTTTTAAGAGAAGCTAAATAGTAAAATTTAAAAGGAGGATTTTGAAGTGGGACAAAAAGTACATCCAAACGGATTAAGAGTCGGTGTTATAAGAGATTGGAATTCAAAATGGTATGCTGATAGTAAAAACTATAGTGATTACCTAGTTGAAGACTATAAAATCCGTAAATATGTAAAATCAAAATTATTTGCAAGTGGTATTTCAAGAATTGAAATAGAAAGAACTGCAAAATTTGTTAAAATTAATGTTTATACAGCAAAACCTGGATTAGTTATCGGAAAAGGTGGAAATTTAGCTGAAACATTAAGAGTTGATTTAGAAAAAATGATTAACAAAAAAGTCAACTTAAATATAGTTGAAGTAAAAAATATTGATATTGATGCTCAATTAGTTGCTGAAAATATCTCAGGACAATTAGAGAAAAGAGTTTCATTCAGAAGAGCAATGAAACAATGTATGCAAAAAGCTATGAAAGCTGGAGCACTAGGAATAAAAACTGCTGTATCAGGACGTCTTGGCGGAGCTGATATGGCTAGAACAGAATTTTATAAAGAAGGAACTATTCCATTACAAACTATTAGAGCTGATATAGATTATGGATTCTATGAAGCTGATACAACTTATGGAAAAGTTGGTGTTAAGGTTTGGATTTATAAAGGTGAAGTGTTACCTAGCAGAAAAGAAGCAAAAGGAGGTAACGAATAATGCCAGTAATGCCAAAAAGAACAAAATATAGAAAAATGCAAAAGGGTAGAAATAGAGGATATGCTACTCGTGGTAATAAAGTTAATGAAGGCGAATATGGACTTCAAGCAACAACAGCTGGATGGATTAAATCAAATCAAATCGAAGCAGCCAGAGTTGCAATGACTAGATTTATCAAAAGAGGTGGTAAAGTTTGGATTAAAATATTTCCAGACAAACCAATTACTAAAAAACCTGCTGAAACTCGTATGGGTAAAGGTAAAGGAGCTCCAGAGTACTGGGTTGCAGTTGTTAAACCAGGAAGAGTTATGTTTGAAATAGAAGGTGTTTCTGAAGATATTGCTAAAGAAGCAATGAGATTAGCAGCTCAAAAATTACCAGTTCAAGCAAAATTTGTTAGAAGAGAATCTGAGAATGGTGGTGGTCAAGTTGAAGAATAGTAAAAGATTAAACGAGATGTCTTCACCTGATTTAGAGAAAGAATTAGTAGAGTTAAAATCAGAACTTTTTAAATTAAGATTTAATGGAGTTACTGGTGGAACTGATAATATGATAAAGGTGAGAGAAGTTAAGAAAAATATTGCAAGAGCAAAAACAATTTTAAGACAACGTGAGTTGTCAGGAAAGTAGTTTAAAGGAGGAATTTAACTCATGGCAGAAGAAAATAAAAGAAATCTTCGTAAGACAATGGTTGGAACTGTTGTATCTGATAAAATGGATAAAACAATAGTTGTAGCTGTTGAAACAAGAGTAAAACATCCTATTTATAAGAAAACAGTTAAAAGAACATATAAATTAAAAGCTCATGATGAAGAAAATAGCTGTAAAGTAGGAGATACTGTTAAAGTTATGGAAACAAGACCATTATCAAAAGATAAAAGATGGAGACTTGTTGAAATAGTTGAAAAAGCAGTAATAAAATAGAAATTATAAATAAAAGAATTTGAAAAATGGGAGGTAAGCTAAATTATGGTACAACAACAAACAAGACTAAAAGTTGCTGATAATACAGGTGCTAAAGAAATTATGTGTATTAGATGTTTAGGTGGCTCATATAGAAAATATGCTGAAATAGGCGATGTAATAATGGCTTCTGTTAAAGATGCGACACCAGGTGGAGTTGTTAAGAAAGGTGAAGTTGTTAGAGCAGTTGTTGTAAGAACTAAAAAAGGTGCTAGACGTGCAGATGGTTCTTATGTAAAATTTGATGAAAATGCTGCTGTTATTATCCGTGAAGATGGAACACCAAAAGGAACTCGTATATTTGGACCAGTTGCTAGAGAGTTAAGAGAGAAGAATTATATGAAGATATTGTCTTTAGCTCCAGAGGTGTTATAATTTCGATTACAAACTTCGCATAGCGTTGTTGCTGCTCATTAATTTTCGAATCGACGTACTTTTGTATGCCTCATCGAATAATTAATTCGCGCGCCTAGCTCTGCTCGTTTCTAATCAAAATTTAAGGCGTTGATAAAAAAATAGACTAATAAATTAAAAACTCAAATAAAAGGGGTGAAATAAAGAAATGAAAATAAAAAAGGGTGATACTGTAGAGGTTTTATCTGGAAATGATAGAGGAAAAAGAGGAGAAGTTCTTGAAGTTATTCCAAAGAAAGATAAAGTTATAGTTAAAGGTATCAATATTAGAAAAAAACATGTTAAACCTAGAAAACAAGGTGAACAAGGTGGAATTATTCCAGCTGAATGTGCTATTTATAGTAGCAAAGTTAATGTTGTATGTCCAAAATGCAAAAAAGCAGTTAAAGTTGGATTTACAATGGAAAAAGATGAAAAAGTTCGTGTATGTAAAAAATGCGGTGCAAAAATAAAATAGATTTTAAGAAAGGAGGCACGCAGTTAACATGGAAGTACTTAGAGAACAATATGAAAAAGAGATTGTTCCAGCGCTAATGAAAAAGTTTAACTATTCTTCTATTATGGAAGTTCCAAAATTAGAAAAAATAGTTATCAACATTGGCTTAGGAGATATAAAAGATAATCCAAAATCATTAGATAATGCAATGAATGATTTAAGTATAATTACAGGTCAAAAACCAGTTGTAACAACAGCCAAAAAATCTATTGCAGCTTTTAAATTAAGAGAAGGTGTGAAGGTTGGATGCAAAGTTACATTAAGAAAAGGAAAAATGTATGATTTTGCTTATAAATTATTTAATGTAGCATTACCTAGAGTTAGAGATTTTAGAGGTGTTTCTGGAAATTCATTTGACGGTAGAGGTAATTATTCAATGGGATTAAAAGAGCAATTAATTTTCCCTGAAATTGAATATGATAAAGTTGATAAATTAAGAGGTATGGATATTATATTCGTAACTACAGCTAAAACTGATGAAGAAGCAAAAGAATTGCTTACTTTATTGGGAATGCCTTTTAGAAGTTAAGAAAGGAGAAATTATGGCTAAAAAATCATTAAAAGTTAAACAAGCAAGACCACAAAAATATGCAACTAGAGAATACAATAGATGTAGAATTTGTGGAAGACCACATAGTTATATAAGAAAATTTGGAATTTGCCGTGTATGTTTCAGAGAAATGGCACATAGAGGAGAAATTCCAGGAGTTAAGAAAGCTAGTTGGTAAAATTTCGATTTATAGCTTCGTCTTGTGGCGTTGCTAAAAACAATTTTCTCCTCACTGTACAAACGTACTGTCTTGTCGATAAATTGTTTGTGCGCCTTGCAAAACTTGCTCTAAATCAAAATTTAAGAAATTAATAAAAAGTGAATTTAAAATAAAGGAGGGTAAACAAAGTGAATATAACAGACCCAATAGCAGATATGTTAACAAGAATTAGAAATGCTAACAATGCTAAATTTAAAACTGTTGATGTTCCAGCATCAAAAATGAAAAAAGCAATTGCTGATGTATTACTTGAAGAAGGATACATAAAAGCACTTGAAGAAATAGATGATGGAGTTCAAGGAATTTTAAGAATTACTTTAAAATATGATGAAAAAGGTAATAAAGTAATCGCTGGTTTAAGAAGAATTAGTAAACCAGGTTTAAGAATATATGCTGGTAAAGAAGAACTTCCTAGAGTATTAAATGGCTTAGGAACTGCATTAATTTCTACTTCAAAAGGAATTATGACAGACAAAAAAGCAAGAGAACTAGGAGTTGGAGGCGAAGTATTAGCTTATGTGTGGTAACATGTAAAGTAATACAAAGCTTGAATAGTGGCGAAAAAGTTTCTATAAATAGAAACTATAATATTAACCAAAAAGGAGGAAATATAAAATGTCAAGAATAGGAAATAAACCTATTGAAATACCTAATGGTGTAACAGTTACAGTTGACGGACAAAAAGTTACAGTAAAAGGACCTAAAGGAACATTAGAAAGAGTTGTTACTGAACCTATTAAACTTGAAGTAAAAGATAATCATGTTATAGTTACAAGACCAAATGATGAACCATTAAATAGAAGCTTACATGGTTTAACTAGAACATTAGTTAACAATATGGTTTTAGGAACAGTTAAAGAATTTGAAAGAAAGTTAGAGATAAATGGAATTGGATACAGAGTTCAAAAGAAAGGAACTGGAATTGTTCTTACTTTAGGATACTCACATCCAGTTGAAATGGCTGCACCACAAGGAATTACTTTTGATGTACCAAGTCAAAATGAGATTATAGTTAAAGGTATTGATAAAGAGCTTGTTGGTCAAACAGCGGCTGTTATTAGAACAAAGAGACCACCTGAAGTTTATAAAGGTAAAGGTATCAAATATGCTGAAGAAACTATTAGACGTAAAGAAGGTAAAGCTGGTAAGAAATAGAATTTAGGTTAATTTATAAGTGCTTTTTAGGGGTATATTTAATCCCTAAAAAAGAGTAAATATACCTTTAGGGATTAAATATATCCCTAGAAGTAATCTTAGAAAGGAGAAAAAAATGATTTCTAAAGTAGATAGAAAAGTTGAACGTCAAAGAAGACATGCAAGAGTTCGTTCAAAAATTAGTGGAACAGCTGAATGCCCAAGACTTGCAGTTTTTAGATCAAATAAAAACATTACTGCTCAAATCATAGATGATACAAAAGGCGTAACTTTAGTTTATGTTTCAACATTAGATAAAGAAATAAAAACAAAGAAAGCAAATAAAGAAGCTGCTAAAGAAGTAGGAACTTTAATTGCAAAAAGAGCCTTAGAAAAGAAAATTAAAACAGTAGTTTATGATAGAGGTGGATACATTTATCACGGTGTTGTTAAAGAGTTAGCAGAGGCTGCTCGTGAAGCAGGATTAGAATTTTAATAAAAAGGAGGGTATTTAAGCCAAATGGAAGAAAACAAAGCAGTTGAATTAAAAGAAAAAGTTGTTGCTATCAATAGAGTTGCTAAAGTTGTTAAAGGTGGTAGAACTTTTAGATTTAGCGCTGTTGTTGTAGTTGGAGATGAAGCTGGTCATATTGGTGTTGGAAACGGAAAAGCAGCTGAAGTTCCAGATGCAATTAGAAAAGCTATTGAAGAAGCAAAGAAAAATTTAATAGAAGTTCCAATCAAAGGAACAACTATTCCTCATGAATATACAGGAAGATTCGGAAGTGCTAGTGTAATGTTAAAACCAGGTCCAGAAGGTTCTGGAGTTATTGCTGGTGGTAGCGTAAGACCAGTATTAGAGCTTGCTGGATATAGAGATATTAAAACAAAGATTATTGGTACAAACAACCCAAGAAATGTTGTTTATGCTACAATTGATGCTTTAAAATCAATGTCAACTATTGAACAAGTTGCTAAAAAAAGAGGAAAGAAAGTAAGCGAAATATTATAATTTCATCTTGACAAAAGGAAAGTTATAATATTTAATTTAGATATGTAATTTAAATATAAGAGAATATATCTTTATAAGAAGGAGGTGCTACTAGAAATGGATTTAAGTAATTTACCAGCATCAAAAGAAAGAATTGCTAGAAAAAGAATTGGACGTGGAATTGGATCTGGTTTAGGAAAAACATCAGGAAGAGGTCAAAAAGGACAAAAATCTAGAACTGGTGGAGGAGTAAGACGTGGATTTGAAGGTGGTCAAACACCATTATATAGAAGATTACCAAAAAGAGGATTCAAAAATATAAATTCTAAAAATTATACAGAAGTAACATTAACTATGCTAAATAAATCAGAAGCAACAGACGTTACACCTGATACATTATTAGCTGAAGGAATAATTGGTAAAATAAATGATGGTGTAGTAATTTTAGGTTCTGGAAAACTAGAGAAAAAATTAAATGTAAAAGCTACTAGATTTACTAAAACTGCTACAGAAAAAATCCAAGCTTTAGGCGGAAAGACTGAGGTGATTTAAGTTGTTTCAAACTATTAAAAATGCATTAAAAACACCAGAAATAAGAAAAAAATTATGGTATACATTATTACTTATAATAATATTTAGATTTGGATGTTATATTACAGCTCCTGGAGTTAATGCTACAGAACTTGCTGAGCAAATGAAAGCAGTTACATCTGCAAGTTTTATTGGTTTAATTGATACAATTTCCGGAGGATCTTTCTCAAGATTATCAATCTTTGCAATGAGTATAACACCATATATTACATCTTCAATTGTTATTCAATTGTTAGGTATGATAATTCCTTCTCTTCAAAAAATGATTAAAGAAGGTGGAGAAGTTGCTCAACAAAAGGTTAACAGATATACAAAAATATTAACAATAGTTTTAGCATTAGTTGAAGCTTTAGGAATTTACATTTCATATAGTAGAAGTTATTCAAATATATTTATAAATCCAGGATTTTTCACAGGAGCTTTAGTTGTAGTAAGCTTAATGGCTGGTACAGCAATTCTTATGTGGCTTGGAGAACAAATAACAAATAAAGGAATTGGAAATGGTATCTCAATGATTATCTTTGTTGGTATTATTTCAGGATTCCCTTCATTTATTACAATGCTATATGGTTTAATTATAGTTAATGGTGTATTCCAAACAGCAGGTTTGGCAAAAGCAATTGCATTGTTAATTGGTGCAGTTATATTAATTGCTGCAGTTGTTTGGGTACAAAGTGCTGAAAGAAGAATTCCAGTACAATATGCTAAAAAAGTTGTTGGAAGAAAAATGTATGGTGGACAAAATACACATATTCCACTTAAACTTGCAATGGCTGGTGTAATGCCAATTATCTTTGCATCATCATTTTTAACATTCCCAGCAATGTTAATTAGTATATTTGGAGCTTCACATATTGGTGGAACTGGATTTTTAGCTGGACTTTATAAATTTTCAATTGCAACTTCATCTTCACAAGTTGGTTGGGGATATGTTGTAGCTAATGCGATTGTATATTTACTACTTATCGTAGGATTTACATTCTTCTATACATTAGCAACATTTAATCCAGCTGAAGTATCACAAAATATTAAACAAAATGGTGGGTTTATTCCAGGAATAAGAGCTGGAAAGCCAACTACTGATTATTTAACATCTGTATTAATGAAGCTTACATGGTTTGGTTCTATATTCTTAGGAATTATAGCAATTATTCCAATGGCATTAAAATTTACAGGATTAAATATTTCATTTGGTGGTACAACAATACTTATTATAGTAGGTGTTGCTCTAGAAACAGTTCAACAATTAGAATCTCAATTAGTTATGAGACATTATAAAGGTTTCTTGGAGAAATAAATATAATATTAAGATTTTCCCTAAAGTCCTAAGTATTTTAGGGAAAATCTATGTTATTTTTAATTTAGATATTATATATTTTTTTTAATGTTTATTTTTAAAAGATAAATATTAAAAAAGATATTATATAAGGAGGAGTTTTTATGATTATTATTATGTTAGGTGCACCAGCTACTGGTAAAGGAAGCGTAGCAGCTATACTTTCTGAAAAATATGGAATTCCAGCAATTTCTAGTGGAGATATTTTCAGAAAACATATTTCAGAAAAAACAGAAATTGGAGAAATACTAAATTCTTATATTTCTAAAGGAGACTTGGTTCCAGATGAAATAGTTTTAAGAATGTTAGACGAAAGATTAAAAGAACCAGATGTAAAAAATGGTGCTATATTAGACGGATTTGTTAGAACTGTAGCTCAAGCTGAAGCTTTTGATAAAATGCTAAAAGAAGAAAATAAAAAAATTGATATAGTTGTAAATCTAGAAACTCCTGAAGATGAAATTTTAGAGAGAATAGTAAATAGAAGAGTTTGTACAAATAAAGATTGCAAAGCAGTATATAATACTGTTTTACATCCATCTAAACAAGATGGAATTTGTGATAAATGTGGTAGTCCATTAGAGCAAAGAGATGATGACACTTTAGAAAAAGCTAAAAATAGATTAAATGTTTATCATAGAGAAACAGAACCATTAGTAGAATATTATTCTAAAACAGGAGCTTTATATACAACAACTTTAAGTTCTAGAATTAATAGAATGAAAGATGAAGTTGCAAAAGATGTTATAGAATATTTAAGTAATAACTAAATGTATATAAGAGTTTAGAAAGAGGTAATTCATTTTGATTACAATAAAATCAAATAAAGAAATTGAATTAATGAAAGAAGCTTGCAAAATAGTTGCTTTAACTCATAAAGCTATTGAAGAGGAGATAAAACCTGGAATAAGTACATATGACTTAGATATTATTGCGGAAAAAACAATGGAAAAATATGGAGCAAAATCAGCAGAAAAAGGATATCCTTCTGGAGAAAAAGGTGTTCCTAATTATCCAGCAAATACTTGTATATCTGTAAATGATGTAGTTATTCATGGAATTCCATCAAAGAAGCAAATTTTGAAAGAAGGCGACATTGTTTCAGTTGATATGGTTGCTTTGAAAAATGGGTATAATGGAGATATGGCAAGAACTTATATTGTAGGGAAAGCTTCTCCAAAAGCAAAAAAATTAGTAGAAGTTACAAAGCAAGCTTTTTATGAAGGTTTAAAATTTGCTAGAAAAGAATTTAGAATTGGAGATATTTCACATGCAATTGGCGAATATGTTAAGTCTCAAGGTTTTAGTGTTGTAAAAGAATTTCAAGGACATGGAATTGGTAAAGAAATGCACGAAGATCCTGGTGTTCCAAATTATGGAAAAGCTGGACGTGGACCAAGATTAGAACCAGGAATGACAATTTGTATTGAGCCGATGGTTATTGAAGGTGAGCCAGATATTTGGGAGTTAGAAGATGGATGGACAATTGCAACTCAAGATGGAAGTAACTCTGCACACTATGAAAATACAATTTTAATTACAGAAAAAGAGCCAAAAATATTGACAATTTGTTAAATTTGTTATATACTATACTAGCATTTTGTATGAAAAAATGGAAAAATTAGGGATAAGTATACTTACCTCTAGTGTTTATCGTTTTTTAATATTTAATATAGATTAAAATCTGTTTGGTAGGAGGAAGATAATTTGTCAAAAGAAGGTGTTATTGAAGTCGAAGGTAGAGTGGTTGAAACATTGCCAAATACAACATTTAAAGTTGAATTAGAAAATGGACATCAAGTATTAGCACATATTTCTGGAAAACTTAGAATGAATTATATTAAAATTCTACCAGGAGATAAAGTTAAATTAGAGTTATCACCATACGATCTTTCAAAAGGACGTATTACATGGAGAGCTAAATAAGTATAAAGAAAGGATGAAAGTAGAAATGAAAGTAAGACCATCTGTAAAGAAAATTTGCGATAAATGCAAAATCATCAAAAGAAAAGGTGTTATAAGAGTAATTTGTGAAAACCCTAAACATAAACAAAGACAAGGGTAATTAAAAAATTTTTGATATTAATATAAATATGTGCGGCTGTTAGTTTTTAAAACTAAATATCATATTTATGTTTATATATTAGCCTAAAAATTTTTTAGGCAAGCTCTATAAAGAACTTTTAAATTAATAGTTCTAGCCAAATTATTTTATTTTAAGGATTTTGATAGAGTAACATTTTATAAAAAATATTGACGGAAGAGGTGTAAAAAAGTATGGCTCGTTTAGCAGGTGTTGATTTACCTAGAGAAAAAAGAGTAGAAGTAGGACTTACATACATTTATGGTATTGGTTTGACAAGTTCTAAAAAAATCTTAAAAGAAGCTGGGGTAAATCCAGATACTAGAGTAAAAGATTTGACTGATGACGAAGTAGCTGCAATTAGAAAAGCTATGGACGGTTATAAAGTTGAAGGTGACTTAAGAAGAGAAGTTGCTTTAAATATCAAAAGACTTACTGAAATTGGATGCTATAGAGGAATTAGACATAGAAGAGGTCTTCCTGTAAGAGGACAAAGAACTAAAACTAATGCTCGTACAAGAAAAGGTCCTAGAAAATTAGTAAGTAAAAGTAAAGCAAAAGTTTAAAGTTTTAAATTATAGTGTAGGAAAACAATAGTTTTCCACTGATATTATAAGGAGGAAGTTTAATAATGGCAAAAGCAAGTACTAGCAAAAAAGCCACAGGCGTTAGAAGAAGAGAAAGAAAAAATATAGATAAAGGTTCTGCTCATATTCATTCTAGTTTTAATAATACAATCGTATCAATTACAGATACACAAGGAAATGTTATTTCTTGGGCAAGTGCTGGAGAATTAGGTTTTAAAGGTTCAAGAAAAAGTACTCCATTTGCTGCAGGTCAAGCAGCTGAAACAGCAGCTAAAACTGCAATGGAGCATGGAATGAAAACAGTAGAAGTATTTGTAAAGGGACCTGGTTCTGGTAGAGAAGCTGCAATTCGTGCGCTTCAAACAGCAGGTTTAGATATTACAATGATTAAAGATGTTACTCCAATTCCACATAATGGATGTAGACCACCAAAAAGAAGAAGAGTATAGAAAGGAAGATATAAAATGGCTAGATATAAAGATCCTGTATTGAAAAGATGCAGAAGTTTAGGAATTGATCCTACTTATCTTGGATATAACAAGAAAAGTAAGAAAAACCCTAATAGTAATAGAAGAAAAGTTAGCGAATATGGTCTTCAATTAAAAGAAAAACAAAAAGCAAAGTTTGTTTATGGTGTTTTAGAAAAACAATTTAGAGGCTATTTTGAAATGGCTAACAGAAAAAAGGGTATTACTGGTGAAAACTTACTTCAAATATTAGAAAGTAGACTAGATAATGTAGTATTTAGATTAGGTTTTGGAACAACAAGACCACAAGCAAGATTATTAGTAACACATGGAAACATTGAAGTTAATGGAAAGAAAGTTGACATTGCTTCTTATTTAGTAAAACCAGGTGATGTTGTTCAAGTTAGAGAAATTAGAAAAGACAACAAAATAATTAAAGAAAATTTAGAGAAAAATAAAGTAACTCTACCTGATTGGTTAAAATTAAATGAAAAGAATTTGTCTGGTAAGGTTGTTAGATTACCAGCTAGAGAAGAAATCGATATTCCTGTAGAAGAACACTTAATTGTTGAGTTATATTCTAAATAATATTTTAATTTTATTGGGATTTTATTTAAGAATATTTATACGGTTTCTTGTATAGAAGTCGTATTGCGCTTAGGATTTGTACGTAAGATGTAAAAAATTTAAAGGTTAAAAGCCAATTAGGAGGTAAAAATGATTGAATTTGAAAAACCAAATATTGTATGTAGTGAGACAGACGATAAGAGGAATTATGCAAAATTCATATGTGAACCATTAGAGCGTGGTTATGGTATGACAATAGGAAATTCATTAAGAAGAATTTTACTATCATCATTACCAGGAGCTGCTATAACAAGTATCAAATTAGATGGCGTACTACATGAGTTTTCTACAGTTAAAGGAATTGTAGAAGATGTCCCTGAGTTGATTGTAAATTTAAAAAACGTAAGATTAAAAGTTACAGATAACGATGAAAAAATAATTAGAATAGTTCATAAAGGTGCAGGAGAAATCACAGCAGGTGATATAGAAACAGATGGAACAGTTGAAGTATTAAATAAAGAATTACATATTGCAACAGCATCTGAAGAAGCTGATTTTCATTTAGAAATGACAGTAAACCGTGGTAGAGGTTATAACGTAGCTGAAAAGAATAAAAAAGATAATAGTCCAATAGATGTTTTACCAATAGATTCAATATTTACTCCAGTAAAGAAGGTTAATTATGCAGTAGAAAATACTAGAGTTGGTCAAATGGTTGATTATGATAAACTTACAATAGAAGTTTGGACAGATGGAAGTTTAAAACCATTTGAAGCTTTAAGTTTGGCTGCAAAAGTTATGGTAGGTCATTTAGAGTTATTTATAGACTTATCAGAAACTGCAAAAAATACTCAAGTTATGGTTGAAAAAGAAGAATCTAAGAAAGAAAAAGTATTAGAGATGCCAATTGAAGAACTTGAACTTTCTGTTAGATCATATAATTGTTTAAAGAGAGCTGGAATTGCTACTGTTGAAGATTTAGCAAATAAGTCTCAAGAAGATATGATGAAGGTTAGAAATTTAGGAAAGAAATCTTTAGATGAAGTTACTAATAAATTAATAGCATTAGGTTTAAGTTTTACAATTGATGAAGACTAATTGATAAAAGAATATAAGAAGAGGTGAGAATAAAGTGGCAGTTAATAGAAAACTAGGAAAAACAACTGATCAAAGATTAGCAATGTTAAAATGTTTAACTACTGATTTAATATTAAATGGCAAAATAGTTACTACTGAAGCTAGAGCTAAAGAAGTTAAAGCTATAGCAGATTCTATAATCAGTTTAGCAGTTAAAGAAAGAAATAACTTTGAAGAAGTTGAAGTAAAAGTTGTTAAAGCAAAGCTTGACAGCAAAGGAAAGAAAGTTACTGAAAAAGTAACAAGTAAAAATGGTAAAGAATATTTAAGAGTTGTTAAAGAAGAAACAACTGAAAAAAGACAAAAAGACATGCCTTCAAGATTAAATGCTAGAAGAAAAATGATGACTAAGGTTAACAAAGTTGAAGGTGTTGATTTAATGAATAAATTATTCAATGAGATAGCTCCAAAATATGACGGAAGAGTAGGTCGGTTATACTCGTATTTTAAAAATGGAAGCTAGACGTGGCGATAATGCAGATATGGCTGTACTAACATTAATTTAGTTTTGTGTATTATATATAAAAAATGACATCCAGAAGGGTGTTATTTTTTTTGAAAAAGTAACAGAAAATGTAAATTTTACATAATATATATCAAAAAAGGAGATGTATATATGTTTATTTTACAAGTTATTTGTGTAGTTATTTTTGTTTATGGAATTTTAAGTTTAGCTCAAGATATTGTAAATGAAGTTACATATAAAAAGGTTTCTCATAATATGAAAATAATAGTTTTTGTAAAAGAGCTAGAAGAGAATATTGAACAATTTATTGTTGAATTATATAATATTAAAAAGTCAAATTCTTATAAACAAATAGTTGTTATTGATTTAAATAGAAATGATAATATCGATAAAATTAAAACAAGACTTTTGAATAGTGAAGTAAATGTTGATGTTTTAAGTTTTGAAGAAGGAAAAGAATATATGCTTAATTTGCTTCAAAATGAAAATATAAGCTTTTTGTAATTGACAACATATTACTTGTATGATATTATAAAAAAAGTTTTGAAAAGGAAATAAAATTATATGAGAAATATATTTGGTTTAATCGTTTCATTTGTTTTTATAGCAATTGTAATAGCTTCAGCAAAACTTTTTGAAAAGGCGGGAAAAGAAGCTAGTAGAAAATATATACACATAGTGTTGTCAAATTGGTGGATAATTGCAATGGTATTTTTTGATAGTCCATATTGGGCTATGATATTGCCAATTGTATTTGTTTTCGTAAATTATGCTTCATATAAGTTTAATATTATAAAATCTATGGAAAGAGAAGAGTCTGAAAGAGATGGTTTAGGAACAGTTTATTATGCTTTAACTCTATTAATATTATCTGTTTTATTATTTGGACCACTAAAAAACTATAAAAATGTTTGGGGACCAACAATTGGTTTAGCTGGTGTTGCTGTTATGGGATATAGTGATGCTCTTGCTGCAATAGTTGGAAGAAGTATAAAAAGCCCATCATATAAAATATCTACGACAACTAAAACTTTAGCAGGTTCGCTTACAATGTGTGTTACAACATTTATTATTTTGTCTGGTTTTTTAGTATATTGTGGAATTGGAAATTGGTTTTTTAAAGTAATTTTAATTGCTATTGTTGACACAATTTTAGAAGGTATATCAATTAAAGGAACTGACAATTTAACTGTTCCGCTTGCTACTGTAGGAATGTTATTACTTATGATTTAGAAAGTTTATTTTAAATTTTAAATTTTAAATTATATTCTAATTTGGAGAAAAAATATATGAAAGAAGATTTAGAAGAAGATATAAAAATAGCTGAAAACATGAGAGAAATGAGTTATAGTCCTTATTCAAATTTTACAGTTGGATGTGTTTTAGTTTGCAAAGATGGAAAAAAGTATACAGGATGTAATATTGAAAATAATGGAATACAGTCAATATGTGCTGAAAGAGTTGCATTTACAAAGGCTATTTCAGAAGGAAAAAAAGATTTTTCATATATTGTTGTAGTTGGAGGAAATAAAAATGAAAAGCCTATAGAAGAGTGCTTACCTTGTGGATATTGTAGACAATTTATGAGCGAATTTGTAGAAAAGGATTTCAAAGTTTATAGTTATTATAACGAAAATATAAAAGAATATAAATTAGAGGATTTACTTCCATATAGTTTTAAATTATAAAAAAGGAGCCCCCTCCGACCAAGATGGCCGGAGGGGGTGGCTTATTTGTGGGATATGACTACTTCTGTCGCAGAGAGTGAAATGTCTTTTTATTCCACTCAATTGTATTGATAAGGCATTTCGTGAATGCCATTACCAATACAATTTCTGCTAGAACCAACAAGGCTATTATTGGAAACTGAATAAGGTCAGCCTGTTGGCTAAGCCATGACAAGACACTACTGGATTGTGACACTGAATTTCTAATTCCTGATAAAACATCAAAGACTACACCAGAGAACAAATCGATATTCTCCATGCTCTTGAAGATTCTTGCACCAAGAGCGGAGAAGAAATACATAAAGCCTTTTCCTATAACAGATTCTACTGTAACAAAGAACGTGATTAGGCCGAAAATGGAAATAGCGATGTTCTTGACGGTTGTTACAACGAGCTTACGCTCTAGACTTAATTTGGAACTGTAGTTCATTCTGATAATTGAGACAATTGTCCAGAAGGCATCCCACAAGGTGGAAAACACCTGTTTTACGCCATTCCGGAACTTTTCCATGAATTTCTTCATGAAGTTCCCTCCTTAATAAAGAATCCGGTTTCCCGGGAAATTGCAAACGCAATAGAATTACATTTGCAACTACATTTTAATTATAATACAAAATCCTAAAAATGTCAAAATTTTGAATTTTTAGTATACTTATAAGAAATATATATGTTTTACTTGTTCTTCCTGTCTATGGTTACTTTGTAAAAAATATATATTTCTTATTAAAAGCATCGTAAAAAAGCTAAATTTGGGAAAGATAATATTGTAATCAAAAAGTAATAAAAAGTTAAAATAATTTTTATATTACTACATTGAATAAAGACTTTAGAAATGATATAATCAAAAATATTATTAAGGTATGGAGAGAATTTGATGGAAGAACTAAAGAAGCTTAAATTGAATAATAGATCTTTAGAAGAGTTCGACAAATTGATGAATTACCATTTGGATAAAATTGAGGAGCTTGAAATAGAAGAAATCAATATAAATCCAAAGCTTTATAATCTAATTAGTTTATGTACAAATTTGAAACAATTAGTTATAAAAGGTGATTTAAGGTCAGATGTAAATAAAATAATTTTTAATGTCTGTAAGCCAGAAAATATCGAAACTTTAATATTAGAGTTTGTTAAATTACCTACTAATAAAGTAATTTCAAAATTTTCAAATTTAACTACTATATCACTTAATAATATTAATTTTAGTAACTTAAATGTATTTTTTGACAGTTTATCAAATCCAGAAAAAGTAATAGCATTAAATTTAACAAATGTTGATTTTGGAAAAAAACCAATTTCAATTTGTAGTAAATTTAATAAATTAAAATATCTTAATTTAGATAGTTTAAAAAATTGTATTTTTGATAATTTTGATTTTATTTATGAAAATAAGAATATGTCTAGATTTGAGTTTTATAATAATGAAATTGATTTCTCTAATATAAGTACTTTAACAAAAGGGTCTTATGATAGAACAATTGAAGTTCAAATAAAAACAAGTGAAGAATGTGATATTTTAAATAGTTTAGAAGTTAAAGACAAGGAAGTATCAATTACTGTAAATACTTGTGATTTAGATAAAATTATTGATAATATTAGTTTATATAGATTGACAAATTTATTTATTGTTTTAGGAAATGAAATTGATTTTTCAAAATATGTTAAAAAGTTTAAAAAAGTTAAAGGTAAAATAACTATTGCAATAAATGATATTGCATATTTTAATATTGAAGATGTAAAAAAATTTCAAGATAGATTAAATGTTGACTTTGTAAATGTTTTACAAAGCCCAGAACAATTAAAGCTTGGCGATGAAATACAATGTTATACTGTTGAAGATTATATTAAAATTCGTGAAGAATTTGAAAAAATAAAAGAGAATATTTCAAGCCATTCTGGAGAAATTGATAAATTTAACGATTTATATAATTATTTTAAGAACACAATAAACTATACTACTGATAAGACAGATATAAAAGATATTTTTGTTAATAAAATAGCATCTTATAATTATTTTGCTTTAGGAATAAATAGTTGCTTAAAAGAACTTGGATATGAGTCAAAGATAATTAAAGGAAATATTGGAGAAGAGAGAAATCTCCTTTGGAATCAAGTAAAAATAGCAAATGATTGGTATAATTTTGATATTGCATATGAATTAAGAGCAAAAACAAATAAAAAGTTTTTACAATATGTTTTTAAAAGTAATTTGTTAAATGATGAACAGTTTTATAAAACACATACACCTTATTTTGAGTCTAAGCCTGAAGTTTGCAGTGTAGAGTTACAAGAGAAGAAAAAAGAACTAAAGAAGGAAGAAAATGAAGTAAAAATAAATTTGTTTAAAAAAATTTATTTAAAAATTCTTAGTATTATGAAGTTTAATAAAGATAAAGCTCTTCCTGAGCCAGACGAAAATAAGAAATAGGAGGAAATATAAAACAATGATACCAGAAAAATTAAAACAAGGTGATGAAGTTAGAATAGTTGCTCCATCTAGAAGTATGTCAATGTTAAAAGATGATTGTATAAACTTAGCTATAGAGCGATTGGAAAGTCTTGGATTAAAAGTTACTTTTGCTAAACATGTAAAAGATTTTGAACCAGATTATATGGCTGCAAATTATAAAGACAGAGCAGAAGATTTGAATGAAGCCTTTAAAGACTCTAATGTTAAAGCAATTTTAACTGCAATTGGTGGATTTAATTCAAATCAAATAATAAAATATTTAGATTATGATATGATTAAGAAAAATCCAAAAATTTTATGTGGATTTTCAGATATAACAATTTTATTAGATACAATTTACAAAAAGACAGGTTTAGTTACTTATTATGGTCCACATTTTTCAAGCTTTGGAATGAAGAAAGGGTTTGATTATACTTTTGAATATTTCAAAAAAATTCTATTAGGAGATGGTAAAGCTCAAATAGTAAGCTCTGAAAATTGGAGTGATGATTTGTGGTTTTTAGATCAAGAGAATCGTGAATTTATCGATAATAAAGGAATGTTTATTATTAATGAAGGAGAAGCTGAAGGAAAAATTATTGGAGGAAATTTGTGTACATTAAATTTACTTCAAGGAACAGAATATATGCCAGATATTAAAAATTCTATTTTATTTCTAGAAGATGATGAAATGGCTGGAAAATTATTTTTAGTGGAATTTGATAGAAATTTAGTATCATTAATTCAACAGCCAGGATTTGAAACAGTAAGAGGTATTGTTCTTGGAAGATGTCAAAAAGGTTCTGAAATGACTAAAGAAAAGTGGATGAAACTAATAAAATCAAAGCCAGAGCTTGAAAAAATTCCAGTAATTGCTGACTGTGACTTTGGTCATACAACTCCAATTATAACTTTTCCAATTGGTGGTCATGCTATTTTAAAAGCTAAAAATGAGAAGATTGAGTTGAATATAGAAGGTTAATAAAAATTCTAGTCTTATCTTTTAAGACTGGATTTTTTGTTTTTTTATAAAAAAATACAAAAATTGGTTGTTTAAAAATTTCTTTAAAGAGCAAGATATATATTGAAATTACTTTTTATTGTAATTTCATTTTACAATTTAAATATTTTCGGAGGTGAATTAAATGGCAACAGATAGAACAAATAAAGTAGTTCCAGAAGCTAAAGAATCTTTAAACAAATTTAAGTATGAAGTAGCTCAAGAAGTTGGTGTTGATCTTAAAAATGGTTACAACGGAAATATGTCATCAAGAGATGCTGGTAAAATCGGTGGTAACATGGTAAGAAAAATGATTGAACACGCTGAAAATGCAATGTTAAACAAATAGTAGCGCTTTAAATTTTGCTACAAAAGCCTAGTCTTTTTATTTTAGACTGGGCTTTTATTACGTTTTAGCTAAAAAGGCTCAAAATTTAAGCTTGGAGGTTATTAAAAAATTTTTCATGTCTTTGACCTGTTGTTAAGATAATCATAATTGACTTATATAAAAAAATATAATAAAATAAACACATATAATATATAAAAGTAAAATAAGTGAAAGCTTATGACACAAAGCCATAGGTCTAAAAGTTGAAGAAACTCATGATAGCTAGGTCGCTGAGGAGAGAATACAAATGAGCGAACAAAATAGTGTTGATAAAATGATTGAACTTCTAAAAAGAGGAGCAATAAAATTTCATGATGATTTTAATAAAAATTTAAAGTATTATTTTGTTGAAGAAAGAAAAGATGATGAAATAGTAATTCATTTTAATATGGAGTATGATAGAAACTTAGAATATCTAATTATACTAAAAAAGCAAAAGACACAAACTGATTATATTCCGAATGTTAAAGGGTATATCAAATTAGATTTGAGCTTAAATCCATATAGAAATTTACACTTTACAGATGAAAATGTTATATTAGCTAATATTTATGATTTAATACAAGAAATAAATGTTGACGAAATTGCTTGTTATCAAAAATTTGGAATAATATTAAGAAATCCTTTAGAATTATCTGGAATTTATAATATAAATATAAAATATATAACTGATTAAGGGGATTAATAAAATGATAGAAGAAATAAAAAGAATAAAGTTAGAAGAACTGAATAAACAAAAAGCAGAATATGTTGAAAAACAACGAAAGTTAACCAAACTACAAGTCAAATTAGATGATCTCAAAATGGAACAATCATATGGAATAACCATTAGAGGTAATTTTTCATTTTTTGAAAAGTGGATTACAAACAGAAAGCAATATAAAAAATTCAAAGCACAATCAAAAAGATTTTCTGAACTTCCTAAACTAATTAGTGATGTTGAATCTGAATTGACTGAAGAAGATAGGAGACTTGAGGAATCAGGAATATATAAAAGACTTAGAGAAATTAAATATAAAATAGACTTAATAGAAAATGCTAAAACACTATATGAGATTGGAATTTCCCCTGTAGATGCAATAGAATTTTTAGAAAGTAAGGGAATTGAACCTGTACTTTCTGAATCAGATAAAGGTATATTTTCACATCCAAGAGATTATTCTTCAAAATCAGCATTAATAGGAGTTCATAAAACAAGATATGCTCCAACTGCTAATATGATTAAATCACCAAAAGATGCTCATGTTGAAAATAAAAGAACTATAAAAATAAACGGTGTTGAATACGAATATTCTTTTAAGGCAGCAAGAGATACTGTTCATATGGCTATGAATGATGAAGTATCATCACATGCGTATGGCTCCTGGGATGATTGTAAATATTCTATTTTGATTCCATTTGAAGATATTCCAAATGAAAAAATTGGTCGTGCTGCCCCAATGGATACCTTTACACGAGGAAGCTTAGAATTGTCAGAGAACGCATGGATTTTATGCCCTAAAGATGAAGTTGATAGGTTAAAAGTTTTTAATCCTAAAGTACATGTGCTCGGATATGACGGGGAAAACGTGTTAGGTTTTTCACAACCATTTTTAACGCAACTTGGATATCGTGCAGAAGATGTATTTGGTATGGGGTGGCGTGATAACAAGAGTGCAGAACAGTTTTATGACTTAATGGATAGAGAGGGAATAAAAGTTGGTGCACATACATATACATATTTTCAAGAAGATGAGAATATGTTAGAAAGTATAAATGAAGCTGTATCATTAAGTAAATTATTAAGAGATAACCATTTGATAACAAATCCAGAAGATGTTGAAGACATAATGAAGCAACTTGAAAATTATAGAGGTTTTGATGTTATTCTTTCAGGATTAGGAGAAAAGTCTCAAATGGAGGAAAATGATTTAGAACCTCAATCAATAAAAGGAAATCATAAGCAAGTAGATATTTTTTTAGAAGAAATGAAAAAAAATGGATTTAATATTTCTAATGTATATCAAGATATTTTGAGAAAATTATGTGAAATATCAATATTCGATTGCAATGAAAATAACAGAGATATGATATTTAGTTTGCCGGAAGAAGTTTCAGAAGAAGAAAAAAGTATAATAGAAGAATTACAATCAAAATTAATAATAAATAGTGGTGATAAAGCAAGTGATTCTGTTATAAAAGAAGAAGCTTTTGGTAAATTTCTTTCAAGTTTAATGGGAGATGTAATTTTGCATTCGGAGGGACGAGAACTTCCAAAAGAGGAAATACAAGAAGAACAATCTATATAAAATTTGTATAATTTTATATGAGTTTTCAAAAAAGTTCTTTTTTATCGAAAATACATAAAAGTAACTTTTTGTTTAAAACTGGCGCACCTAGAGATTATTTTAAATGTTAAAGATGAGTATGTACTTTAAAAATACAAATAATTTTGCTAACAAAAGCCTAGTCTTTTTATTTGAGACTGGGTTTTTATTTTTAACTTACTATTGACAAAAGAACTTTTGTTTGATAAAATCGAATAACATTCAATTAAATTAAGCGAGGAAAATATGAGTAAATTTTTTGTAAAGTCAGAAAAAGTTAAAGATAATCAAATTATAATTGATACTGAAGATGTAAATCATATAAAAAATGTTTTAAGAAAGAATAAACGGCGATAATATTTTAATATGTGATTATGAACAAAAAATAAATTATAATTGTGAAATTAGTGAGATTGAAAAAAATGAAATTATTTGTAAAATTATTTCTAAGAATGAGTCTGAAAGTGAAAGTAATGTGAAAATTGATATTTTTCAAGGTTTACCAAAAGCTGATAAAATGGAATTTATAATTCAAAAAGGAACAGAGCTTGGAGTAAATAGTTTTACGCCAGTTGTTTTTAAAAGAACTGTTGTAAAATTAGATGAAAAAGATAGCTTAAAAAAAATTACTAGATGGCAGAAAATAGCTGAAGCCTCAGCAAAACAAAGTGGAAGAGATATGATTCCTTTAATAAAAAATATAGAAAATGTAAAAAACATCTGTAAATTATTTGAAAATTATGATATAGTTCTAATAGCTTATGAAAATGAAAATCAAAATAGTTTAAAAGAAGCTTTAAAAAGTTTGAAAAAAAGTAAAGTTAGTATAGGTGTTGTAATTGGTCCAGAAGGTGGAATTGATGAAAGCGAAATAGAGCTTTTTAAAAATTTCGGAGGAAAAATTGTTACTCTTGGAAAAAGAATTTTAAGAACGGAAACAGTTTGTTTGGGAATTACAGCTATTATAAATTATGAATTAGAAAGTACAGAGGAAAAATAATGGAAATTGAGAAAAAAGAAAGTTTGCCAGATATAATTAAAGATAGAAAAGCTTTACCAATTGAGTTAAAAGAAAAAATGAAAGATGATATATTTTTTAATTGCCTAGTATTCATTGTAATTCTTATTATAACATTAATTATTAATGTATCTTTTAAAAAACTTTCAATAAGAGATTTTGAAAAATATATAGATATTGTTCAAATTATATGTGGATTTGGCTCTGTTGCTGGTCTAGAAATTGCATATAGAAAAGATTCTGGTAAAATGGGAATATATGGAATTGAGCTTTTAATTTTTAGTATTTCTGTTTTATTTGTTCCATACATGTATATTGTAAAGTCAAATATTAACTTTATGAGAAATGTTATTTTAGTCTTTTTAGTATATTATTTGGCAAAATCAATTGGAACATTATTATACAAGAGAAATAAGTATTTGAAAGAAAATATGAGTGACATTAAAGAATTAGTGAAAGAAGAAAAAGAAGGCTATATTGACGAAGAAAGTACAAAAACTCTTAAAGAACAAAAATTAAAAGAAGAAAAATTAAAAGAAGAAAAAAGGAAGAAAGCTAGGGAAGAAAAAGCTAAAGTTAAAACTAAAAATGTAAAAAAAGTGGAGGATGTTAAGAATGATTAGAAGTATGACAGGCTTTGGAAGAGGAAGATATGAGAATAATGGAAGAGAATATTTAGTTGAAATAAAATCTATTAACCATAAATATTGTGATATTGGAATCAGATTACCTAGAATGTTTAATGGAATTGAATATAAAATTAGGCAAGAAGTTGCAAGTCGTATTTCTAGAGGAAAGATTGATGTTTATATTGAATTTAGAGATAATTCAGCAGATGAGAGCTCAGTAAACTTTAATAAAGAATTAGCGAAAGTTTATATAAAAGATTTGATTGAACTTGGAAAAGAAACAGGTATAGACTATAATTTTAATGTTATTGATATAGTTAAAATGCCTGATGTTTTAAGAAAAGAAGACGAAAATGATGAAGATTTGATTTTTAATGAAGTAAGTATTGCTTTAAATGAAGCTTTAGATAAGTTTGTAGAGATGAGAGAATTTGAAGGAAATAAACTAAAAGAAGATATTGAAAGAAGATTAGATATTTTAAATGAGAAAATTCCGGAGATTATTCAAAAATCTACTGGACTTGTAGATGAATATATAGTAAAATTAAATGAAAGAATAAAGGAAGTTCTTAAGGTAGATTCAGTTGATGAAACTCGTCTTGCCCAAGAAGTCGTTATATATTCTGATAAAGTTTCTATTGAAGAAGAACTAACAAGACTAAAAAGCCATGTTAGTCAATTTAAAAAACTATTAGGAGAAGCTTCTCCAATAGGAAAAAAATTAGATTTCTTAACTCAAGAAATTAACAGAGAAACAAATACAATTGGTTCAAAAACTAATAGTTTAGATGTAACTAATTTAGTTGTTGATTTAAAAACAGAAATTGAAAACATAAGAGAGCAAATTCAAAATATAGAATAATATTTAAGGAGGAAATTATGCAACTTGTCAATATAGGATTTGGAAATATGGTGTCTCGGTGAAAGAATTATATCTATAATTAGTCCAGAATCAGCGCCAATTAAAAGAATGATTCAAGATGCTAGAGATACTAAAACAGCAGTCGATGCTACTTATGGAAGAAGAACAAGGTCAGTAATTATTATGGATTCTGGTCATATTATTCTTTCTGCAGTTCAGCCTGAAACTATCGCAAATAGAGCAGATGTATCTCAAGTTGGAGAAGAGGAGGAAGAATAAAATGTTAGTAATATTATCAGGAGTAGCTGGAGCAGGAAAAGATACAATAATTAGAGCATTAACTAAAAAAAATCCAGATATATGTACAGTGCCAGCATATACAACAAGGCAACCTAGAGCAGACGATATTCCTGGTGTTTCATATAATTTTGTAAGTAAAGAAGAGTTTGAAAAATTAATTGAAAATGGTGATATTTATGAATATGATATACATCATCATAATTATTATGGAACATCTAAAAAACTAATTAATGAAAAAGCTAAAGATGGAATTGTTATAAAAGATATAGATGTAAATGGAACAGAAAAGCTTAAAGGTCTTTTAAAAGATATGGGAATAAAAGTTGTAACTATCTTTTTAAGAGTACCCAAAAATGAACTAAAAAGAAGGCTTGAAAATAGAATTGATAAATTATCACATGAAGAAATAATGTTGAGATTAAACCGCTTTGATTATGAAGAATCAAAAATGGATATTTATGATTATGTTATGAAAAATGATGATTTAGAAAAAGCTTTAGAAATTATTGAAACTATTATACGTGAAGAGCGTCGTGAAGAAGAACTTGAGAAAAATAAATAATACAAAAGAAAAAATATCTTTGATTTTCTCAAAGGTATTTTTTTAAAGCTTAAAATGAAGAGGAGTAAAATGTTTGCAGAAGTAATATTAAATAACAATAGTAAAGCTCTAAATAAAATATTTGATTATGAGATACCACAAGAACTAGAAAGTAAAGTTCATGTAGGTAGTAGAGTTTTTGTCCCTTTTGGAAAATCTAAAACTTTAGAAGATGGGTTTATTATAGGACTAAAAGAAACTTCAGAATTTGCCAACAAATTAATAGCTTCATGTCAAGACCAAGACTTTATGGGTGAAGATAAATTAGAGCTTGCAAAACTTATGGCTCAAAAATATTTTTGCAATATTTCTGAGTGTATAAAACTTATGCTACCTCCTGGAACGGCTTCAAAAGAGCTTGAAAATAGAATGAAAGAAAAGACAGGAAATTTTGTATATTTATTAAAATCTGAAGATGAAATTGAAGTTTTAATAGAAGAAAAAGTTATAAAAAGTGAGAAACATATAAGAGTTTTAAGATTTTTATATGAAAATTCTGGAATTTACTCTAGTGACTTAGAAGTTTTTGCTGAATGTTCACATGCTATTCTTAAAACGTTAGAGAAAAAAGGGCTTATTGAGTTTAGAAAAGAAAAAATAGAGAGAAATCCTTTTATAAATAAAAATATAAAACAAGACAAGCCTAAAGTTTTAACAGAAGAGCAACAAGTTTGCTTTGATGGAATAAAATATAGTATAGATAATAATCTGTTTTCTAATAATTTGATTTATGGAATTACTGGTTCTCGGAAAAACAGAAATATATTTAAGATTAATTGATGAGGTATTAAAAAAGAAAAAGACTGCTATTGTTTTGGTTCCTGAAATTTCATTAACACCACAAATGGTTGATAGATTTTTAGCTCGTTTTGGAGAAAAAAATATTGCTGTAATTCATAGTAGACTTTCTCGGAGGAGAAAGATTTGATGAATGGAATAAAATAGAATCAGGAGAAGCTAAAATTGTTATAGGGGCTAGATCTGCAATATTTTCACCAGTTAAAAATTTAGGAATTATAATAATTGATGAGGAACATGATATTTCATATAAATCTGATAAAACGCCTATGTATAATGCGAAAGATTTAGCAAAATATTTGGCTATAAAAAATAATTGTCCACTTGTTTTAGGAAGCGCTACACCTGATGTTGCTGATTTTTATAATATAAAAAATAATAATAAAGACAATTTTGTTTATATTTTAAGAAATAGAGCAAATAATGCTAGTCTTCCAGAAGTAGAAGTTGTTGATTTAAGACAGGAGCTTGCTAATCGGTAACAGATCTATGTTAAGTGATAGGCTTAAATATGAAATAAAAGAAAATTTACAAAATAAGAAACAAACAATTTTATTTTTAAACAGAAGAGGATATTCAAGTTTTGTTATTTGTAGAGATTGTGGTTTTACTGCAAAATGTAAAAATTGTAATATTACTCTTACTTATCATAAATTTGAAAATAAACTGAAATGTCATTATTGCGGATTTGAAATGAATAATTTAAGTTTTTGTCCAGAATGCAATAGTAAGAATATAAAGTATTTTGGAACAGGAACTCAAAAATTAGAAGATGAAGTTCATAAATTATTTCCAGAATGCTCAACAATTAGAATGGATATTGATACTGTAAATCAGAAAAATTCTCATGAACAAATTTTAAACAAATTTAAAAATGAAAATATTGATATTTTAATTGGAACACAAATGGTTGTTAAAGGTCATCATTTCCCAAATGTTACTTTAGTAGGTGTTATTAGCGCTGATACTAGTTTAAATATTGAAGATTACAGAGCAACTGAACGAACTTTTCAGACATTAGTTCAAGTAGCGGGGCGCGCTGGTCGTGAAAAAGAAAAAGGAAGAGTTATTATTCAAACATATAATCCAGATAGCTATGCTGTTTTAGATAGTAAAGAGCAAAATTATGATAAATTTTATGATGAAGAAATAGGTTTGCGAAAAGTATTGAAATATCCACCATTTTGCGATATAATATTAATCAAGTTTGTAGGTCAAGATTTGAATGAAATTATTAAATATTCAAATATTTTTTACAAAAATCTAACAAAATATATTAATGGCAACAATGGAATGGTGTTTAAACCAGTTCCAGCTCCAATTGATAAAATAAAAAATAAATATAGGTGGAGAATTATTATTAAAGGCAAAGTTAATTCTAGTATGTTAAAAGCTATTAATATGTCTTTTAATGGAACGGAAAATGCTAGAAAAACTATAATAACGGTCGATATAAATCCTAATAATACATAGAAAAATAGGGGGAATTTTAAGTGGCAATCAGAAATCTTAGATATGATAATGATGAAATTTTAAGAAAGCGTTCAAGAGAAATTGATAAAATTGATGATAAAATAAAAGAACTTGCTTTTGATATGATGGAAACTATGCATAAATATGAAGGAGTTGGGCTAGCTGGACCACAGGTTGGAATTTTAAAAAGAATAATTGTAATTGATTTATATGAAGAAGGAACTCAATTTATTTTAATAAATCCAGTAATTGTAAAGACTAAAGGTGAGCAAATTTGTGAGGAAGGATGTTTAAGTTTTCCGAATCAATTTGGAAAGGTTATGAGACCTAAAGAAATTGAAGTTGTAGCTCTTAATCTAAATGGAGAGAAGATAAGAGTTAAGGGCAAGGATTTACTTGCTCAGGCCTTAGCTCATGAGATAGATCATTTAGACGGAAAATTATTTATTGATATTGTTGAGCCTGGAACATTAGAAACTCTTACACCTGAAAATAGAGAGGATAAAAAAGAAGAAAGAAAAAAGAATAAAAATTAGGAGATTTTTTATATGAAAATTCTTTTTGTTGGAACACCAGATTTTGCGGTAGTTTCATTAAAAGCATTAATTGAAGATGGAAAACATGAAATAGTTCGGAGTAATTACAGCTCCTGACAAGCCAAAAGGAAGAGGAATGGCTATGGCTCAGTCAGATGTTAAATTATTTGCTTCTTCAAAAAATATAAAAGTTTTTCAGCCAGAAAAAATTCGTAAAAATCCAGAATTTATAGAAGAAATAAGAGCTTTAAAAGCTGATATTGCTTGTGTTGTAGTTTATGGACAAATACTTCCAAAGTCATTTTTAGATTTATTTCCAAAAGGCTGTATAAATGTTCATCCTTCGCTTTTGCCAAAATATAGAGGAGCAGCTCCTATTCAATGGGCTATTATAAATGGTGATAAAAAAACTGGAGTTTGTACAATGTATTTGGATGTTGGAATGGATGATGGAGATATTATTCAAAAAGAAGAAACTACAATTGGAGAAAATGAAACTGCTGGAGAGCTTTGGGATAGATTAGCTATTTTAGGAGCCAAAATGCTTGTAAAGGCTGTAAATGATATTTCAAATGGTGTAATTAATAGAATTCCACAAGAAGGAGAAGTTATTATTGCTCCAAAACTTGAAAAAGAGCTTTCAATAATTGATTGGAAGAATAAAACTGCTTTAGAAATCAAAAACTTAATAAGAGGATTAACACCTGGTTTTGGTGGATTATCATTAATTAATGGTAAAAAAATTAAGTTTTGGAAAGTAGATGTTTTAGAAGAATTGGAATTTCAAAAAAAATATAATTTTAGCAATATAGAAGTAGATTCAGGAACAGTTTTGGTTTCAAATGAGAAACAAGGGTTATTTATAAAAGCTAATGGTGGAATTCTTTCTGTTTTAGAAATTCAGGGTGAAAATGCAAAGAAAATGTCAATTTATGATTTTTTAAGAGGTAATAAAATAAATAGTGGAAGCAAATTTGAATAAAATACTTGTAAAAAATCATATAAATTGATAAAATAAAATATATTTATAGTAGGAGGGATCTTATATGGAAGAGAATAATGAAGAGATTGTTGTGGTTCCTGAAAATAATGAAAACAATGAAAATACAGAGAATAATGGAGCTGAAAATAATCAAGAATTAAAAAGTGAAACATTAAATTCCGTAAAAATTTCTAATGATGCTGTTGCAATGTATGTTGGTATTGCAATTGCTGAAATACAAGGAGTATATGGAATGAGTGGTACTCTTGCTGGAATAACTGAAGCTATAAGTGGTAAGAAAAATTACACAAAAGGTGTGAAAGTTGACATAGATGAAAAGACTGTAAAAATAGATGTAAGTATAATTGTAGAATATGGTGCTAGAATTCCAGATGTTGCTTTTGAAATTCAAACAAATGTAAAAAAATCTGTAGAAGTAATGACTGGTTTAAAGGTATCAGAAGTTAATGTAAATGTTCAAGGTGTTCATGCTATAACAGAAAAAGATGAGGGAAAGGAAGAAGAATAAAATGACGTTATTTCAAAAAATTATATCAGTAACATTTGCGAGTATAGTTTTGTTTATTTCAATTGTGTTCATGCTTACACTTGGTGGAATACTTCCACCAGATTTAGGTTCTAATATAATGGAAAATATAGTTGAAGGTGATTTCTTATCAAAGATATTATTTGCTCTATTTGCAATTTTGGCAATATTTTCTGTAAGAGAAATTGCATTTGGTGAAAAAGTTTCTAAAGAAGGAAAAGAAGGACTTATCTTAGAGAACGATAGTGGAAAATTAATTATATCAAAAGAAAGTTTAGAAAGTTTGGTTGCAGGTGTTGGAAAAGAAATTGAAGGGGTAGAAAATGTTGCAAGTAGAACATTTATAGATACAGAAAAAAATGTAGTTGTTGAAGTAAATGTAGTTGTTGGACGTGATGTTGCATTAAAAGATATTTCTACAGAGCTTCAAAAGAGAATTAAACAAGCATTAAAACAAACAGCAGATTTAGATGTTAAATATGTTAATATAAAAGTTAAAAATATTTCTAACAAGAAATCAAAGAAAAATGTTACTTCCGAAAAAAATACAAGTGAAGATGAAAAAAAGGAGTAGATTTAAATGAATGATTTCAAAAAGTTTTGTTTAGAGCATAAAGGTGGAATAATTGGTGGACTGATTGCAATAATTATTGCGTGTACAGGTCTTGTTAGACTTCTAGTTGGAGTTGTAATTATTATTTTTGGAATATGGCTTGGAAATTATGTTCAAAAAAATAAAGATTATGTGAAGGAAAAATTGAAGAATTTTATTGATAAATTTTAGGAGGAAATGATGCAAAGGTCAGCAATGAGAGAATTGGCTTTTAAGCTAATTTATGGAATTGAAGTACAAAAAGAGATAGAACAAGATTATTTGAAAATATTTTTCGAGAATAATGATATTACTGAAGAAGAAGTACAAAATTATTTAAGAGAAATAAAAGAAGGAATTGAACAACATAAAGAAGAAATAGACGAGCTTATAAATCACAATTTAAAGTCAAATTGGAGTTTAAGTAGAATTTCAAAAATTGATTTAAGCTTACTCAAAATCTCTATTTTTGAAATGTTGTATTTTGGTTTACCATATAAAGTTGCTATAAATGAAGTTGTAGAGCTTGCTAAAAAATATGCTGATACTCAGTCACCAGTATTTATTAATGGAATTTTAGCTAGTATTGTTAAAGAAAAAGGTTTGGAAGAGGAAAAGAAAAGTGAAAATTGATCCTATTAGTGTTACAGAATTAAATAGGTATGTAAAGAACAGGATTGACCAAGATGAATATTTGAATAATGTCCTTGTAAAGGGTGAAATATCTAATTTTAAACATCATTACACAGGACATTTATATTTTACTTTAAAAGATGAAAATTCACTTATAAAATGTGTAATGTTTAAAACATATAGTGAAAAGATTAACTTTGAACCTAGAGATGGAATGAAAGTTATAGTTTTTGGAACGGTTTCTGTTTTTGAAAGAGATGGAGTTTATCAGATATATTGTAAAGCTATTGATGAAGATGGGCTTGGAGATTTATATTTAGCCTATAACAAGTTGAAGGAAAAGCTTGAAAAAGAAGGGCTTTTTGATGAATTACATAAAAAGAAAATTCCATTTATGCCTGAAACTATTGGAGTTTTGACATCTAACACAGGAGCTGTTATAAGAGATATTATAAATGTTAGTACAAGAAGAAATCCAAATGTTCATATAAGATTATTACCAGTTCCAGTTCAAGGAACGGGAGCTTCTGAAAAAATTGCTAGAGCAATAGAAATTATGAATGAAAAAAAGCTTGCTGACGTTTTGATAATTCGGAAGAGGTGGAGGTTCTTTAGAAGATTTATGGCCATTTAATGAAGAAGTTGTTGCAAGAGCAATATATAATTCTGAAATACCTATAATTTCAGCTGTTGGACATGAAACTGATTTTACAATAGCTGATTTTGTTGCTGATTTAAGGGCACCAACACCATCTGCTGCTGCAGAACTTGCTGTTGCTGATGTAGAAGATTTAAAATATGATTTAAGCTTAAAAAGAAGAAGATTGAAAAATGCTTTGAAGTCAAAAACAGATATAATGAGATTAAGATTTGAAAAATGTATGAATTCTAGAGTTTTTAAAGAGCCATTAAGAGAAATAAATGAAAAAACATTAATATTAGATAAGTTTATAAAATCTTTAGAAAATTCTGGATTAAAGAAATTAAAAGATTGTAAGTTAGTAATGGCAAAAAATACGTCTAAATTAGATGGTTTAAGTCCTCTAAAAACTTTAAGTAGAGGATATAGTATTGCAACGTCTAAGGTTACAAATAAGTCAATTAGAAGTATAAATGATGTAAAAGCTGGTGATGAATTAGAAATCAGAGTAGAAGATGGAAAAATTGATGCTATAGTTAGTTAGAATAGTTTGCTTTCTGAATTTTCAGAAGAAAGGAAAAAATATGAGAAGAATTGTTAAAATAGGATTTCCAATAGTTTGCATTGCTATAATTGCAGGAACATTTATATTATTAAATAAAACTACTGAAAAAATTAATAAAAATAAAATGACCAAAGACGAAGAAATGATAGCAGATAATATATTTTATGAAGAAAATGTGGAAGTAAATACAGAAAATGAAGTAGTAAATGAAAATACTACTATTACTCCTAATACAGAAGAAGCTAAAGCTCAAGAAATAGATAATAAAGCAAAGGCAATTGAGATTGTTAAGAAGTTAGCTCCACCTTTAACTAATGTCTATTATACAAATGAAGGAAATGAAAATGGTTTATATATAGTTGCTATAAGAAATAATGATACAAAAATTCCAAATATTATTTATGCTGTAGACGTTGAAAATGAGAAGATAGAAATTTATACGAAATAGAGGAATAGTTATGAGTAAAGAATTGAATTTTGAAGAATTAATGACTAAACTAGAAGAAATCACTACAAAACTTGAAAAAGATAATTTGAATTTAGATGAATCAGTAGAACTTTTTGAAGAAGGAATGAAGCTTTCAAAACTTGCAAATGATAAGCTTGAAAATGCAGAAAAAAGAATTACAATTCTTTTAGATACAGAAAACTTGAAAGAAGAGAATTTTGTTCCTGAAGACTAATATTTAGGAGGTATTATATATGGGAGACATTGAAATTGCTAGAAGTGTTAAATTAGATAATATAACTGAAGTAGCAGAAAAAGTTGGAATTACAGAAGATGAATTAGAATTATATGGAAAATATAAAGCAAAGATTTCAGATTCCGTATATAAAAGGCTTTTAAGTAAAAAAGATGGAAAGCTAATTTTAATTACTGCTATAAATCCTACTCCATTAGGAGAGGGAAAAACTACTGTTGCAATAGGTTTAGCAGATGGACTAAATAGAATAAATAAAAATGCAGTTTTAGCTTTAAGAGAGCCATCTTTAGGACCTGTATTTGGAATAAAAGGTGGAGCAACTGGTGGAGGTTATGCTCAAGTTGCTCCAATGGAAGATATAAATTTACATTTTACTGGTGATATTCATGCGATTACGTCTGCAAATAACTTGCTATCTGCTATGATAGATAACCATATTTTTTCTGGAAATGAGTTAAAAATAAAAAAAGTAGTTTGGAAAAGAGCAGTTGATTTAAATGATAGAATTTTAAGAAAAATAGAAATTGGATTATCTGGTGAAAAAGGTATGATTCAAAGAGAAGATTCTTTTGATATAACTGTTGCTTCTGAAGTTATGGCAATACTTTGTTTATCTGAAGATTTAAATGATTTGAAAAGAAGGTTAGCTAAAATTGTTATAGGATATAATGAAGATGGGAATCCTGTATTTGCTAAAGATTTAAAAGCTGAAGGAGCGATGACAGTTTTATTAAAAGATGCCATGAAGCCAAATTTGGTTCAAAGTTTAGAGCATACTCCAAGTATAATTCATGGTGGACCATTTGCAAATATTGCACATGGATGTAATTCTATTAGAGCTACAAGATTAGCTTTAAAATTGGGTGATTATGTTGTTACAGAAGCTGGATTTGGAGCTGATTTAGGTGCTGAAAAATTTTTAGATATAAAGTGTAGAAAAACTGGAATAAGACCTGATTCAATAGTTTGTGTTGCAACATTAAAGTCTTTAAAATATCATGGTGGAGCAAAAAAGTCTAATTGTGATGAAGAAAACTTAGAACTATTAGAAAAAGGAATTGAAAATCTTATTCATCATGTTGATAATTTGAAAAATGTATTTAATACAAATGTAATTGTTGCAATTAATAAATATGAGACAGATTCTGATAGAGAAATCAAAATTTTAGAAAATAAGCTAAAAGAATTAAATATTCCGTTAAGTTTAACAACGGTGTGGGCAAATGGTGGAAAAGGAGCGCTTGATTTAGCTGAAAAAGTGATTAAATCTTGTGAAAATAAAAAAGAGCTTAAATTTTCTTATGATTTAAAAGATGATATAAAGACAAAAATTGAAGCAATTTCTAAAAATGTTTATGGGGCAATAGGAGTAAATTATTCTGAAGAGGCAGAAAATAAAATAAGAGAAATTGAAAAAACAGGTTTAGCTAAAGATTATCCGATTTGTATTGCAAAAACACAATATTCTTTTTCAGATAATGCTAAAAATTTATTATGTGATGAACCATTTGAAATTACTATACATGATGTTGAATTAAAAAACGGTGCAGAATTTGTTGTTGCTAAAGCTGGAAAAATTGTGACAATGCCAGGACTTCCAAAAATTCCAGCAGCAGAGAAAATTGATGTTGATGAAAATGGAGAAATTGTTGGAATATTTTAAATTAATTTTAAATCCATTCTGTTAAAAGCAGAGTGGATTTTATTTTTTATGTTATATATTGACATAAAGATATATTTATAATAAAGTACGATAAAGTTTTTTAAGAAGAAAAGATTGAAGTTGCTACCAATTCAAACTCCAATCTAATTAATTAGCTTATGAGAGCTTTTTAAAGCTCTTTTTTTTTTTATCTATTGTATATGGAAATGTAAAATTTGTCAATACAAATATATCTTTTCATCATAAAATAATACGGTCACGGTCATTGTCCTACTTATACTTGCTGGTGTCTCACTAAATGCGATAATTGGAGAGAATGGGATAATAACTAAAGCATTGGATTCAAAAGAATTGTCAGAAGAAACAAAAAGAAGAGAAGATTTAGAAATAATGATAGCAGGTTATGCATCAGATATGGATACAAATGAAACAATAGATAGTTATTTAAAATCAAGAGAAGGAAAAGAAATAGAAAGTTCATTTAAAATGGATGTAGATGGAAGTGGAAAAAGAAAAAATGTAGTAGAAAAAGAAGGATATTATTATGTAGTAGAGGAAGATGAAAATGAAAATTATGTAGTAAAAAAATTAGAAGGAGCAGGAGAAGGAGGAGAAAAAATAGAAGTATTAACACAAGAAAGATTTAACGATACAGAAGGTGAAAATAAAGGAACAATGATATTTGATAATGGAGAAGGAAGTAAAACAACATTAGCATTTGGAGAAAAAGTGGAAGGAGAGTTTAATTTTGATATAAGGTCAGGAGAAGTGACAATATATATAGATTATGATATGAACTTAACAAATCAGGGAATGGCAAGAAGTGCAATAAATATAGAACCAAATGCAAAATTAAATTTATACATAGAAGAAGGAGTAACATTAATAGTAGATAGTGGGTATGGAGAAGATGGAGATGTGGCTGATGGATTAGGAGCAAAAGGAGGACCTGGAGGGTATGCAGGAATAAGAGTACCATGGATAGATAAAAATAGTGACAATAGTAGAGATGGAAAAGAACAAGCAGAACTTAATTTATTAGGAAATGGAACATTAATAGCAATAGGAGGAGATGCTGGAAATGGTGGAGGAGCTGTTTCAGGTAATACAGGTGGAGGCCGGAGGAGGTCGGAGCAGGAGCTGGAATTGGTCGGTAATCGGTGGAAAAGGTGGAGATGCAAATAAAACATTTAGTCAGTATTTATCAAAAGATGAGCTTCCTGTTTTGCCTCATACATATGGTACATATGATTCAGGAAGTTGTGGAGACAATGGTGAAAGTTGTGGAGAAATCAATATTCATAATGGTTTGATTATATTTGCTTATGGGGGTGCTGGTCGGTGGTTCTGCGAAAAGTGGAAATGCGAATTCTGGTGCTGGTGCAGGAGGTTATCCAGCAGCTGGTATTGGCCGGAGGTGGAGCTGGTGGTGGTCGGTGGAGACCATGCTTGCAATGGTGGGCGGTTATACGTCTGGATTGGGTGAAGGTGGTTTTATTGCTGGAGCAAACGGCACGGGCGCAGAGGATGCAATAAACGGGGCTACTTATGACGGTATTGGAGTCGGAGGTGGTTATTATACGTACGGTCGTGCCTCTTGTCAGATGTCTGGTGTGTATGAAAGTTGGTTTGGCGAAGGTGGATGTTGGTATGGAACACGTTTTTCAGACAATGGAAGTTGGTCAACTGCTGGCTCAGGTGGAGTTGCTGGGGAAGGTGGAATTATAAAGTATTCTTCAATATCAGAAATAAAATCGTATAATGGAAATAGAATTACAGAAGATAACTATAATTATGATGAAATATGCTATGAATATGATAAGGACGGAAATTTATTGGGGGAAAATTCAGAGGGAAAGACTAGGGCTAATGTTGTGACTTTTGAAAATGATAAAAGTAAAAAAATAATTCCAGCAAAGATATTTATTCAAGATGGAATCAGGAGAGCGGTTTACGATAATCTTTGTTATATGTCAGAAGAAAGAAAAATACAATATGGAGTTAATGGTAATATTTTAGATGCGAAAATAAAAAACATGTCTATTAATGGTTTTACCAAAAATGTAAGAATCATGGATGAAGATCTAGATATACTTTGTTTTTCTCAGGGTATTGGTTCTCGGTGCGGGCTACATAGAGCTTTCAAACGGAACATATACAGTAGATTCATCATTGAATTAAAACAATTTTTGTCCATCAATAGTATTATATAAAAAGAAAAGATTGAAGTTAGTTCTAATCAAAACTCCAATCTTGCTATATAACTTATGGGAGCTAAAAAAAGCTCTCTCTTTTTTATCTATTGTATATGGAAATGTCAATAGCTATATATTTCATCATAAAATAATATGGTCACAGTCATTGTCCTACTTATACTTGCTGGAGTCTCACTAAATGCAATAATTGGAGAAAATGGAATAATAACAAATGCGTTAGATGCAAAAATTTTGCAAGCAATAGCGACACTTCAAGAAGAAGTTCAAGTGAAAACGTTAGACTTAAATGAAGCCGTTGACGATATATCTATAGGTCTTTTTAGTTATACAGAATATCCAAGTTATGGCTTTTTAAGAAGAGTAGCTTATGGTTCAGGAGATGTATATGTATTTGATTATAAATATATTGATAAAGTGGATAAAAGTATAAAGAATAGTTTAGTTGGAGGAGATGGAGTAAATGGTTCAATGATGTTACTGAAAAATGTTTATGGAATAAATGAAGATTTTTCAGTTTGGTATATAGATGAGAATGGAAAAATATATGGAAATAAAGGAATAACTGTAATTCCTATAAATCCGATGGAAGAAGTAAAAATATCAGAAGAGTTTAAAAGTGGAATGGGTGTAGAAGGTTCGTTAACAGTAGGAGATGTAAGAGGGAGGAGTTCACTTACAATAGATGGAAGTAAGATGGTTTCAAATAAAATTGAAAATTTAGATGAATTAACATTATTTCCAAATTTGATAGAATTAACTTTAAAGAATCTTAATTTAAAGAACATAGATGGATTAGAATATTCACCAAGATTACAAAAAATATGGTTTGATAATACACTTTCAGAAGATTATAATGGATTAAAATTTATGATTAATGTGACAGGTTTTTATCCAATAAATAATTCAGTGACTGAGGAAAACATAGTAAAAATAACAAATCAATTTGATAATATGACGAGTTTAAAAGTAGTTAGAATAAGAGATTGCGAAACAATGATGATGATACCAGAATTAAATACATTAGGTGCGGTATCAGAATTATGGATAGAAGAAAACGATAATTTAACAAATATATATGGATTATCGAAAGTAAAAGATAAAACACATTTGAAAAAATTATATTTAAATGAAAACAATTTGACAGATTATATAGAAACAACAGATAAAGACCCAACTTATGAATATATACTTCCTAAAATAACGACTGGAAGTATAATAAATTTAAGCTATATTGATGGATATGAAAATTTAGAGTACTTGAACTGCTCGGATATTTCATTAAATAGAGCATACGGTACGGTATACGAGAATGGTGTAAGTGATGAGAGAGAAAGATACAACAGAAACTTACATTATTTAGTTGGAATAAAAGAAAATGGTGAAAAACTAGGGCTAGTTAATTTGAAAAAATTACAAGAAATCAATTTGGAGTACTGTGATATATTAGATATAGAGCAATTAAAAAGATTTATGGACGGCGATAGTATAAGTATTAAGAAATTATATCTTTTAGGAAATCTGAATATAAGAGGTGAACAGATAGCAAATATAAACGAACTATTAGATATTGTAGAAAAAAGTATAGATGGAAAATATGTAGCATTTCTTAATAACAATAAAGAAACACTAGATTTTGCTTCTGCTGGTCTTACTGATTTGTCTTTTTTGGATGGGAATACTATTACTACTTCTCTGAGTTTGAGAAATAACACTGTTCTTAATGAGGAGGATATGAAATTTGTTGGTGAAATGAAACAGTTGACCCAATTGAATTTAAGAGAGTGTACATCAGTTAATGATTTTTCTTTTCTTTATGGTCTTTCTAATTTGGAAATATTAGATTTAGCTCAAACTAAAATTACTAATAATGATATAGAAAAACTTAGTTGTAAGGAGAGTTTAAAGGTATTAAGTTTATATGGATGTAATAAAATCACTGGGCCATCTTATTTGACGAAGTTTGAGAATACTTTGGTTGAATTATTATATAATGAAGATGATGTTTATTATATTGACATGAGGGAATGGAATATGAATGAACAGTCAGATTTAAGTATTTTAAATGAGTTTAATTATAATTATATTATGATGAATAGAGGTAATCTATTAACGATGCAGGGAGCAATAAGTAATTGTACAGAAAAATCACAGAGGGGCTTATGCTTGAGTGGAAATGTTGCTCTTTTAAATCAATTGGAAAATTGTACCGAAATTACTAGCTTAGTGATGAAGGTGCCTAACGATACTGATTCATATGGTAATTTTAGTGGCGATACGAGTTTGAATTTATCAAAATGTGATAAGTTAGATGCTTTATACTTGAATAGAATGAGTATTGAAAATTTAGTAATTGATGGTTGTGAAGATTTAGCTGCTTTGACAATTATAGATATGAACTTGGGAACAAAATGGAAAGTAAGTGATTTTTCTAAAAATGGAAAATTGAATCATTTAGAACTAAGAAAAAATTATTTAGAACAAGAAGATTTGAAAAAGATAGTTGAATACATGGTTCCTGAATATGAAAGTTCTGGAAATTTATTGAAAGGAACGCCGTTAATTGAAGAAATAAATTTAAGTGAAAATAATTTTAATTCATTACAACCATTTTCAGAATTATCTGGTAAAACTAACGATGGGTTAACACTAAATATGGCAAACAATCATTTAATTACATTAACAGGAATTGAAGATTTAACTCAATTAACAGAGTTGAATATTGAAAATAATAATGGAATAGCAAATATACAGCCGATTTTAGATTTAAAGAGTAAAGAAAAAAGTAAATTAAAAACAGTAGATATAAAAGGTTGTACACAAATAACAGAAGAAATGAAAACAAATATGAGAAATGTAGGAATTACAGTTAGTGATTAGATACTAGTATATGAAAAGTTTAAGAAGATAATTCTATTTTTAGGGTTATCTTTTTTCATCATAAAATGACACGATAACGGTCATTGTCCTACTTATACTTGCTGGAGTCTCATTAAATGCAATAATAGGGGAGAATGGAATTATAACAAAAGCATTGGACTCAAAAGAATTGTCAGAAGAAGCAAAAAGAAGAGAAGAGCTAGAAATAATGATAGCAGGTTATGCATCAGATATAGATACAAATGAAACAATAGATAGTTATTTAAAATCAAGAGAAGGAAAAGAAATAGAAAGTTCATTTAAAATGGATGTAGATGGAAGTGGAAAAAGAAAAAATGTAGTAGAAAAAGAAGGATATTATTATGTAGTAGAGGAAGATGAAAATGAAAATTATGTAGTAAAAAAATTAGAAGGAGCAGGAGAAGGAGGAGAAAAAATAGAAGTATTAACACAAGAAAGATTTAACAATACAGGAGGTGAAAATAAAGGAACAATGATATTTGATAACGGAGAAGGAAGTAAAACAACATTAGCATTTGGAGAAAAAGTGGAGGGAGAGTTTAATTTTGATATAAGGTCAGGAGAAGTAACAATATATATAGACTATGATATGAATTTAACAAATCAAGGACTAAAAAGAAGCGCAATAAATATAGAACCAAAAGCGACATTAAATTTATATATAGAAGAAGGAGTAACATTAACAGTAGATAGTGGATATGGAGAAGATGGAGAAGTAGCTGAAGGGTTAGGAGCCAAAGGAGGTCCACGGAGGATATGCAGGAATAAGAGTACCATCAATAGATGGAAAAGATGCAACATTAAATTTATATGGTTCAGGAACGTTAATATCTTATGGAGGAAGAGCTGGTGATGGTGGAGGAGCTACTGTAGATAATGCGGGCGGGGGCCGGAGGAGGTCGGAGCAGGAGCTGGAATAGGACGGTAACGGTGGCCCCGGTGGATCTGGTTGTAATGAATTCTGGAAAAATCCTGGTTTTAATTCAACATTGGGTTTTAATGGTGAAGATGGAGGTCGAGGTGAAGATTGTGGTGTTGTTCGTATATTTAATTCATTAACAGTCTATGCTTATGGTGGCGGAGGAGGTTCTAGTATATCACTTAACGAGAGACTTAGTTCTGGATTAGGTGGCGGAGGTTATCCAGCTGCCGGAATTGGTGGCCGGTGGGGCTGGTCGGCGGTGGTTGTGAGGCTGGATGTGGCCGGCGGTGGATACACTGGTGGTTGTGCTGAAATGAATACGATTTCAAATTATAACGGTCGCAGAGGTGAGGGAACAACTTGTGGAGGTGGAGATGGCTACTTTGAGGCTGGAGTATGGGTTAGTAATGTTACGGGTGAGTATCTAGTTGTGACTCCAGATTCATGTGGTCAAGGCGGGAAAGCGCCTATTTACTTCAGTACTTATCCGAGGTGTGAGTCTGGTGACGGTGGCGTTGCTGGAAAAGGGGGATTTGTTGAATGTTCACGAGAGTCAACAGTATATGCTTATAATGGTGATCAAATAACTAATGAAGATTATAGTTCAATTAATTATAGTGAGCGTATCAAAATGCAATCTGGAAAAACATCAGCTCCTTTGAAAATTTTTGCTCAAGAAGGAATTCTTAGGGCTGTATATAAATATAATTCTTGGTGGAATATTCAAGATGGTCGTAATTATGGCTATCTGAAAGAATTATTAGGAGATAAAATAAATGAAACAATAAAATATGAGCAAACACCAACGACATCAGATGATATTAAAAACTTGAAAGTGAGGGATGAATGCAGTTGTGATAAAAGTGGGTATGTAAATCCAATAACGCATAAAAGCCAAGGTATAGGTTCTGGGGCTGGATATATTGAAATTTCAAATGGCTCTTTTACTGAAATTGACTAATAAATAAAAATTCCTTTTAGAAAATTCTGGAAGGGATTTTTTTTGCTTGAAAAAATAAGAGAGGTATGATAGAATGAAACGTATCAAATTAAGGAGGGTTACGATAAAGTGACTAATGAAAGTTTTGATTGGGATTTAACAAGTATATTTAAAAATGAAGAAGAAAGATTAGAGGCTATAAAAGCTTTTGAAAAATATATTAAAGAAATAAAAAATTTTCAAGGAAAATTAAATAATTTAGAAAGTATAAAAAAATATTATGAAATAAAGATTCAAGCTTGTAAACTTCATATAAAAATATATGCTTATGCAATGTTTAAATATCATCAAAATATGGGTGATAATGAAAATTCAAAATTATATAAAGATGCTGTAAGTTTAGGAGCAAAGTATAGTGAAAATATTTCTTATGCTGTTCCAGAGCTCATACAAAATTCAAAAGAAGATTTAATATCTTGGGCAAATAGTCCTGAAATGAAGGAATATAAAAGAAATTTAGAAAAAATTATAGATGATAAAGAACATGTTTTATCTAAAGAATCTGAAGAACTTTTGGCAAGTTATTCTGAAGTATTTGGCGCAGTAGAAAATGCTTATGAAGTATTTACTACTGCTGAGTTTCAGTTTGATGATGTTAAAGATAAAAATGGAGAAAGCTTAAAAATGTCACATGGTTTATATTCAAAATATTTAGCTGGAAAAGATAGAGTTTTAAGAAAAAATACTTTTGAAGCTATGTATAAACCATATAAACAAAATATTAATACAATTACAGAATTATATCTTGCAAGAGTTAAAGAAATGACAACAACCGCAAGAATAAGAAAATATAAAAATGCAATAGATATGGCTTCTAAAAATGATGATTCAAAGGAAGAAGTTTATTATACATTGGTAGAGGCTGTAAATAAAAATTTAAGTTTAAATCATGAATATTTAGAGCTAAAAAAGAAACTTTTAAAAAATGAGTTAGATGATGGAGAAATGCATTTATATGATGTTTATAGAAATTCTTTTGAGAAAGAAGAGGAACATATAAGTTATGAAGATGCAAAAAAAACTGTATTAGATGCACTTTCTATAATGGGTGAAAAATATATTGCTAAAATTAAAGAAGCAATGAATAATAGATGGATAGATGTTTATGAAAAAGAAAATAAACATACAGGCGCTTATAGTATGGGAGTTTATGGAGTTCATCCTTTTGTATTATTAAACTTTGTAAATTCTTCAAGAGATATTTCAACTATTGCTCATGAGCTTGGTCATGCAATGCATAGTTATTTTGCAGATACAACTCAAAATATTTTGAATTCTGATTATACAATAATGGTTGCTGAAGTTGCTTCAACTGTAAATGAAATACTTTTAGCAAATTATCAGATAGCAAATACAGAAGATAAAGCCAAAAAAGCTTCTTTGATAAATGAACAATTAGATATGATAAGAGCTACTTTATATAGACAAACAATGTTTGCAGAATTTGAACAAATTGTTCATAATAAAATTGAAAATCATGAAAATTTATCTTCAGAAGATTTAAATATAATTTATTATGAGTTAGTTAAAAAGTATTTTGGAAAATCTACAGTTTGTGATGACTATATAAAATATGAATGGGCTAGAATACCACACTTTTATTCAAATTTTTATGTTTATAAATATGCAACTGGAATTACATCTGCAATTGTAATTGCTAAAAATATTATGAGTAAAAAGCCTGGATATGTGGAGAAATATATTGAAATGCTTTCAAAAGGTGGTTTAGAAAATTCACTTGATTTATTAAAAAGTGTTGGAGTTGATTTAACGAAAAAAGAAACTTATGATGTAGCTTTTAATTACTTTAGAGAAAACTTAAAAGAACTTGAGAAATTAAATTTTGGGGAGATTTAGTTTTAATTGATAATAGACGATTTGGCAAATTCTTAAATTTGCTAGGAAGGATATTTGTATGCCAAATTTAACAATACTTGTAGTAGATGATGAAGCTAGAATGCGAAAGCTTATAAAAGATTTCTTAATAAAAAAAGAATACGAAATTCTAGAAGCAGAAGATGGTGAAATGGCTTTAAATGTTTACAAAGAGAATAAAAATAAGATAGCTCTTATTTTATTAGATGTTATGATGCCAAAACTTGATGGTTGGTCAGTTTTAAGACAAATTAGACAAGAAGATGAGATGCTTCCAATTGTAATGCTTACGGCAAGAGCTGAAGAGCAAGATGAGCTTTTTGGATTTGAACTTGGTGCTACAGAATATATTTCAAAGCCATTTAGTCCAAAAATTTTAGTTGCTAGAGTTGAAGCAATTTTGAAAAGGTCTTATCCACCAAAAAAAGATGAGATTTCATGTGATGGAATTGTTATGAATAATGAAGCAAGAACAGTTACAGTAGATGGAAAAATTGTTGAGATGAGTTTTAGAGAATATGAGCTTTTAAAATATTTAATGGAAAATGAAAATATTGCTCTTTCGCGTGATAAAATTTTAAATACTGTTTGGAACTATGATTATTATGGAGATTCAAGAACTATTGATAGTCATATAAAAAAGATTCGTCATAAACTTGGTAAGAAGGGAAAACATATACAAACGATTAGAGGAATTGGATATAAGTTTGAGGTAAAATAACTAAAAAAAAAGGGGTAATTGAAATGTTAAAATCAGTTAAATCAAAACTTTTTTTAACACTATGTATTTTGGTGGTATTAACTGTATGTTTTGTAATGCTTGCAACTGCTATATATATAAAATTAACAGATGCAACTATTCCAGATTTATTTGATTATTTTAGATTTTTGGAAATTATTGGAACAGTTTCTATTTTTTGTGGTGGAGTTGCTATTTGGGTTATTACAGAGAGATTTACAAAGCCTGTTGAGAAGCTTAATGAAATTGCGCAAAATATAGCAAAACTAGATTTTTCCCAAAAATATGAGCTTTTAGGAACAAATGACGAGTTTGATAATCTTGGAAAAAATATAAATGAATTATCTTTTGAACTTAAAAATACTATTGGAAAAATGAGGAAAGATAATATTGATCTTGAAAAAGATATTGAAAAGAAATCTAAAATTGATGAAATGAGAAAACAATTTATTTCAGATGTTTCACATGAGCTTAAAACTCCAATTTCACTAATTCAAGGATATGCAGAAGGATTAGTAGAAAATGTAAATACAGATGAAGAAAATAAAAATTTTTATGCAAATGTTATATTAGATGAAGCAAATAAGATGGATAAACTTGTTAAACGTTTGCTAGAGCTTGTTAAACTAGAATATGAGGATAGGAATTTTAATGATCAAAATTTTGATATAGTTGAGCTAATTAGAGAGGTTATTAGAATTTCTAAGGTAAAGCTTGATGACGAAAATATTGAGGTTATTTTTGATGAACAAGAGCCAATTTATGTATTTGCTGATGACTTTTATATTGAACAAGTTGTAAGTAATTATTTTACAAATGCTATAAAAAATGTAAAAGAAGTAAATTCTAAAAAGCAAATTAAGATTTCAACGCAAAAATCTGATGAGCAAGGAAAAGTTAGAATTAGTATTTTTAATACAGGTGAACATATTTCAGAAGAAAATATTAATAGAATTTGGAACAGATTTTATAAAGTGGATAGTGCGAGAAATAGAGATAGTGGTAACGGAATTGGTCTTGCTTTAGTAAAAGCAATTATGACGAAATATAATAACAATTATGGTGTAAATAATGTTGAAAATGGGGTAGAATTTTATTTTGAATTAAATTATTCTATAATGAGTGCTGAAATGTAAATTTACTAAAAAAGCAATTTGTTTTCACATAAAAGACACAAATAATATGTAAAATAAATTCATAATTTAATTAGAATAATCGTTAAAAATTATTAGTTTTAATTAAATTAACCCCAAAATTTATATAAGTTAATTATCAAAAATACTGGGCCTGTAAGGGCTCAGTATTTTTTTGACATTATTTTAAAAAATATATTGACAAAACAAATTTTTGTGATATTATATTTACGAACAGACATTTTACAAACGGAGGTTTGATTATGATTTCTTTATTACATATAAAAAATTTTGGAATTATTGAAGATATAAGTTTGAATTTAGAAGATGGATTTAATGTTTTGACTGGTGAAACAGGTAGTGGAAAGAGTTTAATAATAGATTCATTTGAAATTATTTCAGGTGGTAGATTTTCAAAAGAAATGATTAGAAATGGTGAAAATAGCTCTTTAATTGAAATTTGTATATGGAAGGCTGATAAGGAAATTATTATTTCTAGGGAAATATTTTTAAATGGAAGAAATATTTGTAAAATAAATGGAATGCTTGTAACTGTTGGAGAACTTAAAAAATTTATGAGAGATGTTGTTGATATTGCTAAACAACATGAAAATCAAAATATGATGGATGTAAGTAGTCATATTAAATATTTAGATAGTTTTATAGGCGATAAAATTTGTGAGAAAGTTAGTCAATATAAAGAATTATTTTTAAAATATAATAATTTAATAAACGAATTAAAAGCTGGTTTTGGAGATGAAAAAGAAAAACAAAGAAAACTTGATTTGCTTAATTATCAGCTTACAGAAATTGATGAAGCTGAATTAAAGGAGGGAGAAGAAGAAACTTTAGAAATTCAAAGAAAACAAATCTTGAATGTAGACAAAGTAAATGAAAATTTAGAAATTTCTGAAGGTAGTTTAAATAATGCTATTGATGGAATTGAAAGTTCTATTAAAGCTTTGGAAAAGATAGAAAATTTGGATGAGAAATATCAGAAAAAATTAAAAGAACTAAAAAATTCTTATTATGATATAGAAGAAATTTCTAGAGATATTTATAATTTTAAATATGAAATAGATTTTGATAATAGTTCAAAAGAAGAAATCGAAGATAGACTAGACTTAATTCATAATCTAAAAAGAAAATATGGGAATAGTGTAAAAGAGATTTTTGAATATAAAGAAGAAGTTAAAAAAGAAATATTTAAAATTAGAAATTTAGAAGAAAGAAATTTAGTAATAAAAAACGAGTTAAAACAGGTTCAAAATGAAATGTTTGAAATTGCTATTGATATTCATAAATATAGACAGGAATATAGTAAAATTTTAGCTGAAAATATTAATCAAGAATTAGAAGATTTAGATATGAAAAATGCTAGATTTTTAGTAAAAGTTTTAGAAAATGAGGATGGAAAATTTAATGAAAATGGAATTGATAAAGTAGAATTCTTAATTTGTACAAATACTGGTGAAGACTTTTTACCTCTTACTAAAATTGCTTCAGGTGGAGAATTGTCTAGAATAATGCTTGCTATAAAAGTAATTTTAAATGATGCTGATAAAGTTCAAACTTTAGTTTTTGATGAGATAGATACTGGAATTAGTGGTGTTGCTGCGAAAATGGTAAGTAAGAAAATGAAAAAACTTGCTCAAAACCATCAAATATTTGTAGTTAGCCATTTAGCTGTTATTGCTGCAAGTGGAGAGAATAATTATTTTGCTTATAAAACTGTTGAAAATGGAAAGACTAAAACAAATGTAAAAAAATTAGATGAAGAGGAATTAATAAATGAAATTGCTAGAATTTCAAGTGGCGATATAAGTGAGATTTCTAAACAACATGCAAAGGAACTATTAAAACTTAAAGTCGCTTAAAAAATAAAAATTGATATTTTGTAAAATTTTAGAAAAAAGAGGTGGTTTGATGGAGAGAGTAATTTTACATATTGATGTTAATAATGCATTTCTTAGTTGGACTGCCATTGAAAAATTAAAAAATGGTGAAAAGATTGATATTAGAGAAATTCCTGCTGTTATTGGTGGTGATGAAAATAGACGTTCTGGAATTGTTTTAGCTAAAAGTATGTCCGCTAAAAAATGTGGTATAGTTACGCGGAGAAACTTTATATATGGCAAGACAAAAATGCCCTAATTTACAAGTTTTCAAAGGGGATTATAATAGATATAGATATTATTCTAATGAATTATATAAGTTGCTTTTAGATTATACTGATAAAATTGAAAGATTTAGTATTGATGAATGTTTTTTAGACTTAACTCATTACTTGATGGGAAGAGATGTAATGGAAATAGCTAAAGAGATAAATAAAAGAGTTAAAGTGGAACTTCGGATTTACTGTAAATATTGGAATATCAAGTAATAAACTTTTAGCTAAAATGGCTTCTGACTTTGAAAAACCAGATAAAATTCATACTTTATATCAAGATGAAATAGAAACTAAAATGTGGCCACTTCCAGTAAAAGAATTATTATTTTTAGGAAAAAAAACGGCTCCCAAATTATATAACATGAAAATTAGAACAATAGGAGATTTAGCTAAAACCAATAAAGAATTTTTAATAAAAAAGTTTGGAAAATTTGGAAAACAAATGTGGGAATATGCAAATGGTATTGATAATGTTGAAGTAATTTATATCCCAGAAAAACCGAAGGGAATAGGAATGAGTACTACTCTTAGTATTGATATTTCCAATATAAAGAAATTAGAAGAAGTTTTAGCAAATTTGGTAGATCAAGTATGTTTTAGATTAAGAAAAAAGAATATGAAGGCAAATGTTGTAAGTGTTAGTTTAAGAACAAAGGATTTCGTGGATTTTTCGCATCAAGAGAAAATGTTAGAGAAAACTGACTCTAGTATTATTATTTATAGTGAAGCTAAAAAGCTTTTAAGAGAAATGTACAAAATTCGGAACTCCTATAAGGCTTATTGGAATTAGACTTGACAAATTAGAATCAAATGATGAAGGGCAAATATCAATATTTGAAGAAGAGCAAAAAGATAACAAACAGTCTAAAATTGATATTGCTATTGACAGTATAAAAGAAAAATATGGATTTAATAAAATTTTTAGAGGAAATGATTTAAATAGTCATATTGAAAGAAAAAATGACTATAAATAGAAAAAGGTGCCTAAGCGGATAACCGCTAGACACCTTACTACATATATTTACGATACTACTTTGGGTACTATTTATGAATATATTTTTGTATTACGTCTTCACCACAAAAGTGCTTTGCAATGTCAATATATTTTAAGCTAATACGTTCCACGATTTTTGAGGGAAGAGTAGGAGGTACAGACCTAGTTTCAATATCATAACCAACTTCAGAAAAATATTTAACTACAAAATCTTTGTCAGCACTTACAAGATTGTTGCTTTCTTCCAAGTCTTTGAGAGAAAGAAGGCGACAAGTGTCAGGAGTACCAATTTCACCTGATATAATAAGTTTCCCATTATCATCTAAACCAAATTCAAATTTTGCATCTGCCAAAAAAATTCCCATTTCTTTGTATTTTCTCTTTAAAAGCTCGAACACAAAGCGACTAATATTCATTATATTAGCTAAATATGTATGAGCTGAGTTAATATTTGTAAGTTCGGCAGCTTTTACCCAAAATTCATAATTAGAACAATATACCAATGTTATATCAGAAAATTTGGCAATATCTTTGCAAAAAGCGTCTTTATCATCGTGATATTGAGTTCTCAAAGAATCTTCGTCTTCAAAAAATCCACTTACCATTAGACAATCTTCTATGAAAGCAGCTCGGTATTCTGAAGATATGAAATAGTACATACCACTGGGTTCTTTGGAGAAAAATGAGATTATTGGTTTATCTAATTTAATTGATAATGCTTTTGGAAGTTCACCATGATACACTTTTGTATTGTTTGTGTGCGCTTCATCTAAATTTAAAGAAACAAAATTCTGAACAACGACAGCAAGAGGAAACATATATAGTTTTTTACAAAAAGTCAATCTTCCGAAGTCCTTTGCTTGAAAACCAAATGGAGTATAAAACAAATCTGGAACTTCAACATAGTCAGTAGCAATTTTATAACTCTCTAAAGTGGTTTTAACCTGTTTGTCTATCAAAGTAGACATGATTCCTTTGAACGGAATATCAGGAGTAACAATGACTCTATTGGGCATTATTAAAGTGTCATGAGTTTTTACGATTTTTCCATTGAGATTATAGACGTCCCGTGAGTCATCCGAAGATTGTGTGTGAAGTAGAGGGTTAAAAGGTTCACTCAAGGTTTTCATCCCCTTATAAATAGTATATATATGTAAATATTTATCACTAATCAATTGAATTTGTGATAAATAAAAAATAAGTTAACATAATCATTATAATACGGTTTTACTAGAATGTCAAAACAAAAATTCAAGGGATTATTAATTTAAAAATATTAAAAACTATTGACAATAATTCTAATTCGCGTTATTATTATATACATAATCGAATTGAAAGAATAAAAACTGTGAAGAGGACAAGATAAATAATATTAAAACTTTTAGAGAGCTAGATGATTGGTGAAATTCTAGTAAGAAAATAGATTATTTATTATCACCTTAGAGTTGATTATTTGAAAGTTTAAAAATAGTAAAATAATTCGCATTCCTAGCGTTAAAAGGAAAGAGTGAAAAAACAATTTAATTGTTTTTTAATTAAGGTGGTACCACGGAGCATTTCGTCCTTTAGGACAAAATGCTCTTTTTGTTTTTATTTTAAAATTTTTAGGAGGAGAATTTTATGAGTGAAGAAAAAAAAGACTATAATAGTACTTTAAATTTGCCAAAAACAGATTTCCCAATGCGTGGAAATTTACCAGAAAATGAGCCAAAAATTCAGGCTGAAAAATTTACTCAAGAACTATATGAAAAAATGTTAAAGAAAAATGAAGGGAAAACTCCATTTGTTTTACATGATGGACCTCCTTATGCTAATGGTGAAATACATATTGGTCATGCATTAAATAAAATTTTAAAAGATACTATTGTTAGATATAAAAATTTACAAGGTTTTTATACGCCTTATATTCCAGGATATGATACACATGGAATGCCTACTGAAAAGAAAGCAATTGAGAAATTAGGTTTAAATAGAGATGAAATTCCTGTTACTCAGTTTAGAGATACTTGTAAAAGTTTTACTGAAAAATATAAAGATATTCAAACAGAAGGATTTAAAAGACTAGGAGTTTTAGGTGACTGGGAACATCCATATATAACATATCAACCACAAATGGAAGCAAGACAAATTGGTGTATTTGCTACTATGTATAAGAAAGGATATATATATAAAGGATTAAAGCCTGTTTATTGGTGTACAGACTGTGAGACTGCTCTTGCTGAAGCTGAAATTGAATATAAAGATGTAAATTCAAATACAACTTATGTTAAATTCCCTGTTAAAGACTCAAAAGGTTTATTTGATAGCAAAAATGCTTATGTTGTTATTTGGACAACAACACCTTGGACATTGCCAGGAAATACTATGATTGCTGTTGGACCAGATTTTAAATATGCTGTCGTAGAAACTGCTAATGGTGAAAAATTGATTTTTGCTAAAGAGTTAGTAGAAACAGTTATGAAAAAAGCTGGAATAGAGGAATATAAAATCTTAGATGAAATAGATGGAGAAAAATTAGAAGGTGTCATTTGTAAACATCCATTTTTAGATAGAGATTCTAAAGTTGTTTGCGGAAGTGAAGATACTGTAAACGTTGAACTTGGAACAGGTTCTGGATGTGTTCATATTGCGCCAAGCTATGGTAAAGAAGACTATTTGTTAGGTTTAAAACATAATAGCGATATTATAGTTTTAGTAGATAGTAAAGGTGTTCAAAGGGGAGAAGGAGCAGGACCATTTAAAGATATGTTTTATGCAAAATCTGATAAAGCAATATTAGAATGGTTAAGAGATAATAATAGACTTTTAGCTAATGAAGTTGTAAATCACTCATACCCACATTGTTGGAGATGCAAAAAGCCTGTTATCTTTAGAGCTACAAGTCAATGGTTTGCTTCTGTTGATGGATTTAGAAAGGAAACATTAAAAGCCGTAAAAACTGTTAAATGGATTCCTTCTTGGGGTGAAGAAAGAATTACAAAAATGATAGAAGATAGAAACGACTGGTGTATTAGTCGTCAAAGAACATGGGGTGTTCCAATTCCAATTTTCTATTGTAAAAAGTGTGAAAAAGAGTATGTAACAGAAGAATCTTTGAAAAAGATTCAAGAAATTGTTAGAGAAAAAGGTACAAATGCATGGTTTGACTTAAGTGAAGAAGAATTAATGCCAAAAGGAGCAAAATGTTCAGAATGTGGTTCTACAGAATTTAAGAAAGAAACAGATATTATGGATGTTTGGTTTGATTCAGGTTCAACTCATGAGTCTGTTTTAGCTGAGCGTGGTCTTCCAGAAGCTAATATGTATCTAGAGGGAAGTGACCAATATAGAGGTTGGTTCCAAAGCTCACTTTTGACTTCTGTTGCTACTACTGGAAAAGCTCCTTATAAAGAAGTTTTAACACATGGATATACAGTTGATGAAAAAGGCTTTAAAATGAGTAAATCAATTGGAAACGTTGTTGACCCTAAAGATGTTATTAAGAAATATGGTGCAGACATATTAAGACTTTGGGTTTTAGCTTCAGACTATACTTCAGACATTAGTGTTTCTGAAAATATTATGAAACAAGTAAGTGAAGTATATAGAAAATTAAGAAATACAGCTAGATTTTTATTAGGAAATTTAGATGGATTTGATGTAGAAAATCCAGTTCCATATAAAGATTTACTAGAAATTGATAAATGGGCTTTAACAAAATTAAATCATTTAATAGATGATTGTACAAAGGCTTATGATAAATATGAGTTTAATTCAGCTTATCGTGCTTTAAATCAATTTTGTGTTGTTGATATGAGTGCTACTTATTTAGATATTATAAAAGATAGACTATATACTTTTAAATCTAATTCATTAGAAAGACGTTCAGCTCAAACTGCAATGTATGAAATATTAAGTAGTTTAGTTAGGATAATGGCTCCAATGACGTCATTTACTGCTGAAGAAATTTGGAAATATATGCCACATAGAAAAGAAGATAATTTAGAAAGTGTAATGTTAAATTATTATCCAAAAGTAAATCCAGAATATAATGATGATGCTTTAGAAATGAAATGGTCTAAATTGCTTAAAGTAAGAGATAATGTTTCTAAAAAATTAGAAGAAGAAAGAGCTGAAAAAATAATAGGAACATCATTAGAAGCTAAAGTTACTTTGTTTGCTGAAGGAGAACAATATGATTTCTTAAAAGGCAAAGAAGAATTACTTAAAGAGATATTTATTGTTTCAGGTGTAGAAATTCAAAATAATAGACGTAATGAAGATACAGAAGTAGATATAGGAGTAAAAGTCTCAAAAGCAGATGGCCAAAAATGCGAAAGATGCTGGAGTTACTCCGTAACAGTTGGCTTAAATAAGAAATATTCTACTATATGCGAGAAATGCATTAAAAACTTAAATATTTAAACGGAGTAACTCGTGGAAAATTTTGTGAAACAAAATTTTACTCGGATAAAACCGTAACAGTTGGTTTAAACAAGTTACATCCTACAATATGCGAGAAGTGCATTAAAAACTTAAATATTTAAACGGAGTAACTCGTGGAAAATTTTGTGAAATAAAATTTTACTACAGTTGGTTTAAGTAAAGAGTATTATTTAAAATAATTTTGATAAAAAATCTAGTTAATGCTAGATTTTTTATTTTGTGTAATAGTAAAAAATATATTATTTCATTTTTGTAACATATATTGATTTTTGAATTGTTATAAAATACAATATAATTACTATAATATTTAGAAGGAGGGAAGGCTTTTGAACGAATTAGAGAAGATAAAGACTGGCAATAAAAAGCTTGCTGAGAATTTGAAACAATTATCTGGAACAGAAGATTCTAGAGTTGCAATTCTTGCTGCAATTTATATAAGAGTAAATGACGAATTGCGACTTCAAAACGTTAAAGATGTAAGAAAAGATATTGCTTATGGCGCAAAAGACTTTGGACAACTTCCTGAAAAATATGTTGGAAGCATGAATAGTATAGTTAAGTCTTATATAGAAGAAATAAATAGGCTTATGAAAATATATAATGATGAGTTTATAAATATTCATAATACTTTATATTCTGCAGAAGAAGAGCAAAAAACATATTTCTTTAAGCTTAGAGAAACAACTGTAATGAAAAATGTATGTATTTTGGCAGAGAAACCTAAAGAAGAATATGAATTTTTAGATAAAGAGATATTAGATTATAAGAAAAAGTTGGCTTTATATGAAAGAGTTATTGCTAGATGTGATAAAGAATTTGAAGCTTGTAAAAATAGGAGAGAAAATGACTTTAAAGAATTATTTGAAATAAAGCAAGAACAAGCTTTAGCTGTAATAACGAAAGAAAATTTATTTTCAAAAATAATAAAGAAGATTAGAAATAAATTCCATGGATATGAATCTTTTTCAAAAAATGTATTACAAAAGCATGCGGCCAGAATTAATAAAATGAAAACTGAAACTGTAAATTTGTATATAAATAATGTAAAGCAAGATATAGTAAATTTTTCTAGTGAAATAGATGAAATGGTTGAAAATGCTTAAGGAGTGATTATATATTATGGAAAAAGTTGATTTAAAATTAGGTGAGAAATTTATTGCTGGAAAGCTTGTAAGTTTAGATGATGAAAATGTAGACAAGCTTGAAAAAATTGCAAAATCTCTAAAACAAGTTGAGACAAACTTGAAAGAAAATATAGTTTCAGAATTAAATTAAAGGAGATAGATTATGGAACTTGTAGGAACAAATGACCCAAATCTTAGTATAAAAAATAATTTAAAACGATTAGAAGCTGAAAAATTAAAGAAAACAACAGAAATAACAACTGAATTAGAAAAGCTTTCAGATATTGAGTTTATAATGGAAAGAGCAACAGAAAGAGGAATTCCAGCTTTTTCACCAGAAGAGATAAAAAGAGTTCAAAGTAAATTAGAAATTTATAAAGCTCAAGAGCAAACTTTAGAACAGCAACAAGGAAATGAAGATAAAAATCAAAAAGAAGATGAAGGAAGATAATAAAAAGATTCGATTAAATTCGAGTCTTTTATTTATTTTATAAAAAACCTTGAAAAATGAGGATAAATGTTATAAAATGAAAAAAGTTTAAAAGAGAGTTAGAAAGGTTGATTTTTAGTGGAAGAAGTAGACTTCATAAAAAGTGTAAAAGATGAGATAAAAGATAAAAATTTAAAATATGTTATATTAACTTTTGGATGTCAATTAAATGAAAATGATTCTGAAAAAATTGCTGGGTTAGTTGAGAAAATGGGGTATTCAAAAGCTAATGTTTTTGAAGAAGCTAATCTTGTTATATTTAATACTTGTTGTGTTAGAGAAAATGCTGAAGAGCGTTTATTTGGTAAGCTTGGTGAGATTAAAAAGATGAAGGAAACTAATAATACGATTATTGCTATTGGTGGTTGTATGATGCAGGAAAAATCTATGCTTGATAAGATTAAGAAAAGCTATAGATATGTTGATATTGTTTTCGGAACACATACTATTGGAACACTTCCAGAAGATTTATATAAAGTAATTATTAAAAATGAAAAAGTTAAAAATGTTATAGATATTGATGGAGAAATTGTTGAAGGACTTCCAATTAGAAGAAATGATAAGTTTAGAGCATCTGTTACAATAATGTATGGTTGCAATAAATTTTGTTCATATTGTATAGTTCCTTATGTTCGTGGAAGAGAAAGAAGTAGAAATCCAGAAGATATTTTAGAAGAAATTAGAAGATTAGCAAAAGAAGGATATAAAGAAGTTACACTTCTTGGTCAAAATGTTAATTCTTATGGAAAAGATGATTTTAAATATTGTAATCCTAAAGTTCAGACTGAAATTAATAATTTCGCAAAATTATTAAGAGAAGTAAATAATATAGATGGAATTGAAAAAATAAAATTTATGTCTCCACATCCTAGGGATTTTACAGATGACGTAATAGAAACAATTAGAGAATGTGAAAAAGTGACAAGAATTATTCATATGCCTTTACAGTCTGGAAATTCAAAAGTTTTAAAAGAAATGAATAGAGGCTATACAAAAGAGCAATTTTTAGAATTGGCTGAAAAGATGAAAAAGAGAATTCCAAATTTAAAACTTTCAACAGATATAATTGTAGGTTTTCCAGGTGAAACAGAAGAAGAGTTTGAAGATACATTAGATGTTGTAAGAAAAGTAGAGTTTGAACAAATATTTATGTTTATTTATTCAAAAAGAGAAGGAACAAGAGCTGCTAGTCGAGAGGACCAAGTTCCAGAAGAGATTAAACATAAGAGATTTGATAGATTAAAAGAATTATATGATTCACAAGTAGAATTACAAAATGAAAAATATGTTGGAACTGTTCAAAGCATTATGATAGAAGGACCTAGTAAAAATGATGAAACAAAATATTGTGGAAGGACAGATTCAAACAAAGTTATTGTTTTTAAACCAAATGGAAAAGAAAAAATTGGTGACATTGTAAATGTAAAAATTACAGAAAATCATAAATGGTTTTTAGTTGGAGAAATTATGTAGAAATAGAGGTAGCATAATGGCAGAAGATTTTTCACCTATGATGCAAAATTATTTGCAAACAAAAGAACAGTATAAGGATTGTCTCTTATTTTATAGGTTAGGGGATTTTTACGAGATGTTTTTTGATGACGCTATAACTGCGTCCAGAGAACTTGAAATTACTTTAACAGGAAGAGCTTGTGGAATGGAAGAAAAAGCTCCAATGTGTGGAGTTCCTTACCATGCTGCTGATATTTATATTTCAAGACTTATTGCAAAAGGCTATAAAGTAGCTATTTGTGAGCAATTGGAAGATCCAAAGACTGCTAAAGGAATTGTAAAAAGAGATGTTATTCGTGTTGTAACTCCTGGAACAGTAATTGATTCTAATATGCTTGATGAAAAGAAAAATAATTATATAATGTCAATTTATAAATCTGGATTGTATTATGGAATTGCAATTTGTGATATTTCTACTGGTGATTTTTATGCAAGTGAAATAAAGCTAAAAGAAGAAAATTTTGAAAAATTATTAGATGAATATGTAAGATTTTCTCCTAGTGAAATTGTTGTAAATGTGGCAATGGGAGAGGCTGAAAAAGATTTAGAGAAAATGACAGATAGACTTCGTTGCTTTATTTCAAGAAAAAATGATGATATTTTTAATAATGATAAAGATATGCTTTTGAAATTATATAAAATTACTGATAGTGATGATAGAGAAAAAGAAGATATAGAGTCAGAATTAATTGTTAGAGCTGTTTGTGGACTTTTAAATTATTTTACAGAAACACAGAAAATAAAGCTTGAGCATATTAATAAAATTGAAATTTATGAAGTTCAAAAATATATGGCTTTAGATATTAATACTAGAAGAAGCTTGGAACTTACTGAAAGAATGAGAGATAAGTCAAAAGTTGGAACTTTAATGTGGGTTTTAGATAAAACTTCAACATCAATGGGGGGAAGGCTTTTAAGACGTTGGATAAATGACCCTCTTTTAGAACTATCAGAAATAAGAGCCCGTTTAGAAGCAGTTTCTGAACTAAAGTCAAATATTATGTTAAGAGGAGAAGTTGTAGAGGAACTTTCTAAAGTATATGATATAGAAAGATTAGCTGGAAAGGTTGCGTTTGGAAGTATAAATGCTAGAGAGATGAATAGTTTGAAAAACTCATTAGAACATATGCCAGCGTTAAAATCAAATTTAAAAAATGTAAGTTCAGGTTTGCTAAAAAAATTATATGAAAATCTTGATGAATTACAAGATATTGCAAAATTGATTGATAGTGCAATTGTAGAAGATCCACCAATCAGTGTAAAAGAAGGTGGAATAATTAAAAAAGGTTATAGTAAAGAATTAGATGAATATAAGTCTGCTTCAACTGATGGAAAAAATTGGATTATTGCCCTAGAGGCAAAAGAAAGAGAAAAAACTGGAATAAAGAATTTGAAAGTTGGTTATACAAAAATCTTTGGGTATTATATTGAAGTTTCAAAATCTTTAACAAATCAGGTTCCACAAGATAGGTATATTAGAAAACAGACTTTGACAACTGGTGAAAGATATATAACAGAAGAATTAAAGCAAATGGAGGATAAAATTTTAGGGGCTGAAGAAAGAGCTGTTTCTTTGGAATATGAAGAATTTGTTAAAATAAGAAATAAAATTGCTCAAAGTATTACAAGGCTTCAAACTACTAGTAACATTGTTGCAAATGTTGATGTTTTATGTAGTTTATCACAAGTTGCTGAAGATAATAATTATGTTTGCCCAGAGGTTACTACTAATGGAATTATTGATATAAAAAATGGTAGACATCCTGTTATAGAAAAGATGATTGAAAGTGGAAGCTTTGTTCAAAATGATACATATTTAGATAGAGGAGCATCAAGACTTGCAATAATTACAGGACCAAATATGGCTGGAAAGTCTACATATATGAGACAAGTAGCCTTAATCAGTATTATGGCTCAAATAGGAAGCTTTGTTCCAGCAGATTCAGCTACTATTGGAATTGTTGATAAAATATTTACAAGAGTTGGAGCTCAAGATGATTTAAGTAGTGGACAAAGTACTTTTATGGTTGAAATGATGGAGGTTTCTAATATTTTAAAAAATGCTACACCTTCAAGTCTTGTTATTTTAGATGAAATAGGAAGAGGAACATCTACTTATGATGGACTTTCAATAGCATGGGCTGTTGCTGAATATATTGCTGATAAAAGTAAGTTAGGTTGTAAGACATTATTTGCTACCCATTATCATGAATTGATTGATTTAGCAAATAAAGTTGATGGAATTAGAAATTTATCTGTTGCAGTAAAAGAAAAAGGTGAAGATATAATTTTCTTAAGAAAAATTGTAGAAGGTGGAACTGACGAAAGTTATGGTATTCATGTTGCAAGGTTAGCTGGAGTTCCAAAGCAAGTATTGCAAAGAGCTTATAAGATTTTAGAAAGTCTGGAAAAAGATGGAAAAAAGATTGTTGTAAATGAAAAAGAAGATAAAAAACAAGTTGAGGGGCAAGTTGATTTCTTTAATTTTAAATTAGATGAAATTGCAAGAGAATTAGATAAAGTAAATTTAAATGAATTAACACCTGTTGATGCTTTAAATACATTAGTTAGAATGAAAGAAAAAATGAAATAATAAACTAAAAGGAGAAAATATAAAATGTACGAAGTATATGCTGATTTACACGTTCATATTGGAAGAAGTGAAAATGGAAAACCAATTAAAATAACAGCTGCTAGGTCTTTAAATTTTGCAAATATTGCTAAAGAATGTTATGAAAGAAAAGGAATAAATTTAGTTGGTGTTATAGATTGCGCATCACCTTATGTTATTGAGGATATAGAGAATTTTTTGAAAAATGGAGATGCTTATGAGCTTGAAAAAGGAGGAATAATTTATAAAGATAAAGTTTGTATTATTTTAGGAAGTGAGGTTGAAACCTCTGAGATAAGAGAAGATGGAAAAAAAGGGTCAGCTCATAATTTATGCTATTTTCCTCATTTATCTGATATAAAAGCTTTTTCAGATGAATTAAGCCATCATTTAAAAAATATTACTTTAAGTACACAAAGAACTGATTTATCAGGATATGATTTAGTAGATATAGTAGAAAAATATAATGGAGTTTTAGTTCCTGCTCATTGCTTTACTCCTTATAAGAGTTATTATGGAAATTGTACAGATTCTTTGAGAAAAATTTTCAAAGAAAAATATGATAGAATTTATGCAATAGAGCTTGGGTTAAGTAGTGATACATATCTTGCTGATGAGATTTCAGAGCTAGAGGAAAAGACATTTCTTACAAATTCTGATGCACATTCTCTTCCTAGAATTGCTAGAGAGTATAATAAAATGGAAATGGAAGATATAAATTTTGAAGAATTTGTTAAAGTATTGAAAAGAGAAGATGGAAGAAAAGTAGCTGTTAATTATGGGTTAGATCCAAAGCTTGGAAAATATCATAGAACATATTGTGAGGTTTGTGGAAAGCAAATTCCTGGAAAGGCTCCTGTTACTAAATGTGATACTTGTGATAGTCGAAATATTACAATGGGAGTTTTTGATAGAATTGAGATTATAAAAGATAAAAAAGAGTCAAAAAGTCCTAAATTTAGACCAGAATATGTTTATCAAATTCCTCTTACTTTTATTCCTGGAATTGGGCCAAAGGCGATAGATAAACTATTACAACATTTTGGAACAGAGATGACTGTGTTACATAAGCTTACAGATGATGATATAGAATCTTTTTGCGGAGAAAAAATGGCGCAAAGCATAATTAATGCTCGTGATGGAAAAATTAAGATAGCTGAACGGGCGGAGGAGGAAATTACGGTCGAGTTAGCTTAGCTGATTAACTTTTTGTTCTAAAAAAATCCAGTCTGAATAAACATTATGTATATAAAATTTGGATTGGAGAAAATTATGTTTTTAATCGAATATATAAAAAAATATAAAGTAACATATATTTCAGTAATAGTAACTTTTATTATAGGAATTTTAATTGGAATATTTGTTACTTTTAAAATTCCAGAAAAAGATAAAACTGATGTAAATAATTATATAAATGAAACAATTCAAATTGCTAAAAACAAAAAAATTGACAAACAGTCACTTTTTAAATCAAAATTTTTAGAAAACTTTAAAACATTAGGAGTAATATGGCTTCTTGGTTGTACAGTTATAGCAAGCTTTACAATTTATATTTTTATGGTTTATAAGGGAATATTATGTGGTTACATAATAACAATAATATTTTTAGTTTTAGGATTTGGAAATGGAATAAAATTTTTACTCCCGACAGTAATAATAAAAAACATAATTTTTTTGCCTGTAATTTTTTTACTTGCAACAAGTGGAATAAGATTATATAAACAAATAATATTAAGAAAGATTAACATAAAACAAGAACTATTAAGACATACTATAATAATGTTTATAAGCAGTATATTAGCTATTGTTGTGAGCTGTATTGATGCTTACTTTTTAACAGGTTTACTATACTTTTTGTAAAAAATTTTATGAAAACTATTTACATTTATTAAAAACTTTGATATAACATTAATAGTTTGTTATGAACAGTAAGATTAAAGAAAATTAAATTTAAAAGGAATAGGTGATATAATCGATGGATAAACAAATTAAACTCTTTTTAGATTTTTTAGAAAATGATAAAAAGCTAGTTAACAATACTTTACAATCTTACAAGAGAGATATTTTACAGTATCAAGAATACGTCGAGGAAAATGGTATTAACTATTTAAAAGTAAATAGTAATACTATTAAAACATATTTTGATCATTTAGGTGAATTAGGTAAGAAAAAATCAACTATTTCTAGAAATTTAGCCTCAATAAGATCATTTTATCAATTTTTAGTAAGAACTAAAAAAATCAAGAAAGATCCAACAAGTGAGATTCAATCTCCGAAGCCAGAAAAAAAAGTTCCTAATATTTTAACTGCAAAAGAAGTTGAGCTTTTATTAGAGCAACCAAAAAGCGTTGATTTAAAGGGAATAAGAGATAAAGCAATGCTTGAATTTGCTTACGCTACTGGAATGAGAGTAACAGAAATTATTTCATTAGATTTAAATGATATTAATTTTAAAGATAATTTTGTAACATGTAAATCTGGTCATAAAAAGAGAAGTATTCCATTAGGAAACTTATCAATGAAAGCTTTAAACGAATATGTAAAATCTTCTAGACCATATTTGATAAAAGATGAAAATACAAAAGCGTTATTTGTTAATATAAATGGAAAAAGATTAACACGTCAAGGTTTTTGGAAAATTGTAAAATATTATAAAGAGCAAGCAAGAATTACGAAAGATATTACTCCACATGTTTTAAGACATTCTTTTGCAACTCATTTATTGCAAAATGGTGCTGATTTAAAGTCAATTCAAACAATGCTTGGACACTCTGATATTTCTTCAACACAGGTTTATATGCAATTCCAAAATGAAACATTAAAAGATATTTATAAAAAGGCTCATCCAAGAGCGTAAAATACTAAAGGCAAGTTTGTAAAAACTTGCTTTTTTTCATAAGTAGCTGTTGATTAAAATTGTAAAATATTGTATAATATATACCAAATTTGTAAAAGGAAGTAAAAGATGAACAAAAAATGGGAGCTAGCTGAAGTAAATAATGAAGTAGTTGATAGATTAAAAAAAGACTTTAATTTATCAGATTTATTAGCAATTTGTTTAGTAAATAGAGGAATTGTAAATAGTGATGAGTTAAGGGTTTTTTTAGAACCAACTAGAAATGATTTTCATAATCCATTTCAAATGCCAGATATGCAAAAAGCAGTTGATAGAATTGTAAAAGCAATGAAAAATAATGAAAAAGTTATTATTTATGGTGATTATGATGTTGATGGAATAACTAGTACAATGGTTTTGAAAAGGTTTTTGGCAGATCATGGTTTAGAAGTCGATTACAAAATTCCTAATAGATTAAATGAAGGTTATGGCTTAAATAAAGAGGCTGTAAAGAAAATATCAGAAGATGGATATAAGCTAATAATAACTGTTGATTGTGGAATTTCTGGATTAGAAGAAATTGATTATGCTAATAATTTAGGCTTAGAAGTTATTGTAACAGATCATCATGAGCCTCAAGAAAATATACCAAATTGTGTTGCAGTTGTTGATTGTAAAAGAAAAGATAATAAATATCCTTTTAAAAGTTTAGCTGGCTGTGGAGTTGTTTTGAAATTAATTCAAGCTATTTCAGAGCAAAATCAATATAAAGCTGAAGATTATTTAAAATTTTTAGATATTGTTTGTGTTGGAACAATATCAGATATAGTTCCACTAATTGATGAGAATAGATTAATAGCAAAGTTAGGACTTATGCTTATTAATGAAACTCGTAATCTTGGACTTGGATTTTTACTTCGTTCTATAGGTTTGAAAGATATTAATTCAACTACAATTTCATTTGGAATAGCTCCTAGAATTAATGCTTGTGGAAGAATGGGCTTTGAAGAAGAAGCATTAAAGTTATTCTTAACAGATGATGTAGAAGAAGCTAAAAGAATTACAATAAAATTAAATGATTTTAATAGGCAAAGACAAGAAATTGAAAAAGCAATTTTTGAAGATGCAATTAAACAAATTGAAGAAAATAATATGGAAAATGAACCTATAATTATCGTTAGTGGTGAAGGTTGGCATCATGGAGTTATTGGAATTGTTTCTTCAAAGATTACAGAATTGTATTATAAACCAAGTATACTTGTTTGTTTTGATGGTGAAGTTGCAAAAGGTTCTGGAAGGAGTATTCCTGGATTTGATTTACATAATGCGCTTTGTGAGGCTGGCGACTTGCTTACAAAATATGGTGGACATGAAATGGCAATAGGGTTAACTTTAGAGAAAAGGAATTTTGAAGAATTCAAAGCTAAAATGGAGGAAATTGCAAATAAGGCTAATTTAGAAGAATGTATTCCTGTTTTAAAAATTGATAAAGAATTAGTATCACAAGATATTACAGAAGAAAATGTGATGAATTTACAAAAACTAGAGCCTTTTGGAGAAGCTAATAAAAATCCAGTTTTTTTATATAAAAATTTGAAAATTGATTCTATTAGAAGTTTGTCAGAAGGAAAGCATTTAAAGCTTACTTTGAAAGATGATTTAAATAATAATATTATTCTAGGAATAGGTTTTAATATGGGATATTTGGCTGATGAATATAGGTTATTTGATAAGATAGATGTTGTTCGGTAATTTAGAACTAAATGAATTTAATGGAAAGAAAGATTTTCAAATAAATATAAAAGATATTAGAAAAAGTATTTAGAAATGATTTAAAAGAAAGGAAATAAGGTTATGCAGGAAAAAAGTGATGTTACAATTGAAGATGTTATTAAGCTACAAAAACATAATTATTCAAAGTCTGATTCAAAGCTTATTAAAAAAGCCTATGATTTTGCAGTAAAATATCATGGTGAGCAAAGAAGAAAATCAGGTGAACTTTACATAATACATCCTTTAAATGTTGCCTATATTTTGTCGAGTTTAGAGCTTGATGATGAAACAATTTGTGCAGCATTATTGCATGACGTTGTTGAAGATACTCCAGCTACAAATGAAGATTTAGTGAATGAATTTGGAGAAGGTGTGGCCACAATGGTTGCTGGAGTTACAAAACTTGGTAAAATTCAGTATACGACTATTGAAGAAGAGCAAGTTGAAAATTATAGAAAAATGTTCCTTGCTATGGGTAAAGATATTAGAGTTATTTTGATAAAGCTTGCTGATAGACTTCATAATATGAGAACTTTGAAATATTTATCTAGAGATAGACAACTTGCTATTTCTCAAGAAACGATGGATTTATATGCGCCTTTAGCAAATCGTTTAGGTATTTATTCACTAAAATGGGAATTAGAAGATTTGGCTTTCAAATATTTATATCCAGATGAATATAGAGAAATTGTTGTAGGTCTTGATAAGAAAAGGGAAGAAAGATTAAAATTTTTGGAGACAATTAAGAATGACTTAAAAAAAGAACTTGCTAAAGAAAGATTAAAGGCTGAAGTTACAGGAAGAGCAAAACATTTATATAGTATTTATAGAAAAATGCAAAGAGATAATAAAACTTTAGATCAAATTTATGATTTATTTGCATTAAGAATCCTTGTAAATTCAGTTAAAGAGTGTTATGCAGTTTTAGGTGTTGTTCATGAAATGTATACACCAATGCCACGGAAGATTTAAAGATTATATTGCTGTTCCAAAAAAGAACTTATATCAGTCAATTCATACTACAGTTTTAGGAATAAATGGAACTCCATTTGAAGTTCAGATTAGAACTTGGGATATGCATAGAACTGCTGAATTTGGTATTGCCGCGCATTGGGCTTATAAAGAGGCTAGTAATAAAGGAGCAAAGAAGTCTGTAATTGTTAAAGAAGATAAACTTGCTTGGCTTCGTGAAACATTAGAGTGGCAAAAAAATACCGAAAATCCAAATGAGTTTTTGAATACTTTAAAAAGAGAACTTTATGATGAAGAAGTTTTTGTATTTACTCCAAAGGGGCAAATAAAAAGTCTTCCAAGAAATGCAACACCAATTGATTTTGCTTATATGATACATGAGCAAGTTGGCCATAAAATGGTTGGATGTAAAATTAATAGTAAAATGATGCCTATTATTACACCACTTCACAATGGTGATATTGTTGAAATTTTGACATCTGATCAGTCAAAAGGGCCAAGTCGTGATTGGCTTAAATTTGTAAGAAGTTCTGTTGCTAGAAATAGAATTAACCAGTGGTTTAAAAAGGCTGAGCGAGGAGAAAATATTGAAAAAGGTAAGGAAATTCTTGAGAAAGAAGCAAAAAAATTGCCTGTTCGCTCATCAGAACTTTTAAGTAATCAAGAATGGATGAAATTTGTTTTAGACAAATATCATTTTGCAAGTTTGGATGATATGTATGCTAGTGTTGGCTTTGGTGGAATTTCAGCTGGAAAAGTTTTAGCAAGATTATTAGAAAAATATAATGATGAGCATGAAGATGAACATTATGAGGAAAAAATTGAGGAATTGGCATTTTCAAAGCCTACGTATAAACCTTCAAAGTCAGGTGTTATAGTTAAAGGAATTGATAATTGTTTAGTTAAGCTTTCAAAATGCTGTAATCCGCTTCCAGGTGATAACATTATTGGTTATATTACTAAAGGAAGAGGAGTTTCAGTCCATCGTACTAATTGCCCAAATATAAATGAACTTCTAGAGGATAAAGATAGAATTATTGATGTTTATTGGTATGATGATATAAAAGGCTCTTTTGAAGCTGATTTAGAGATTTTTGCTACAGATAGAAGAGGATTGTTGAAAGATATATTAAAGCAAGTTGAAAATTATAAAGGTAATATTGTTGGCGTTAATACCAGAATAAACAAGGAGAAAATTGCAATAATCAATTTAAGTGTTCAAATTGAAAATATAGATGAATTAAATAAATTATCTAACGCAATTAGTAGAGTGGAAAGCGTATATGAAGTTAAGCGTAAAAGAGGATAGGAGTGAGTAAGATATTATGATGATGCAAAAACCAAAAGGAACAAGAGATTTACTTCCTGAGGATACTTATAAATTACAATATGTTGAAAAAAAAATAAGTAAGTTGCTTGAAGATTATGGATTTAGAGAAATAAGAGTTCCAGTCTTTGAATATACAGAGCTTTTTAATCGTGGAGTAGGAGAAACAACAGATGTTGTTCAAAAGGAAATGTATACTTTTGATGATAAAGGTGGACGTTCAATTACATTAAGACCAGAAGGAACAGCTGGAACTGTAAGAGCTTATTTAGAAAATGGAATGGCGAGTAAACCAAGTCCAGTAAAACTTTGGTATAATATGGCAATGTATAGATATGAAAATGTTCAAAAAGGAAGACTTCGTGAATTTCATCAAATAGGGTTAGAACTTATTGGTTCAAGTTCATATTTAGCTGATGTTGAGACAATTTTAATTGGAAAAAGAATATTTGAAACTCTTCGGAATTAAAAATATAAAAGTTAACTTAAATAGTATTGGTTGCCCAAAGTGTAGAGGTGAATATCAAAAAGTTTTAAAGGAATTTATTGGAAAAAATTTGGAAAATTATTGTGATGATTGCAAGAATAGATTTGAAAAAAATCCTATGAGAATTTTGGACTGTAAACAAGAAAAATGTAAGAAATATAATGCTGGAGCACCTATGATGATTGACTTTTTATGTGATGAATGTAAAACACATTTTGAAAATGTTAAAACTGCTTTAAAGGCTCAAAATGTTAATTTTGAAATTGATAGTGGTATTGTTAGGGGATTAGATTATTATACTAAAACAGTTTTTGAATTTATTGACGAAAAAAGCGGTTTAACAGTTTTAGGTGGTGGAAGATATGATGGGTTAGTTGAAGAGTTAGGTGGAGCTCATACACCTGCTGTTGGATTTGCAAGTGGTGTTGAAAGACTTATGGAAATGGTAAATGAGGCAATTGGAGATGAAATTAAAGAAAGAAAGCCTGATTTGTATTTGCTATCAACAGGAATAAAGGAAAATGTAAAGGCTTTAGAGCTTGCTGAAAGTTTAAGAGATAATGGATTTTTTGTAGAAAGAGATTTGATGGAAAGAAGTTTTAAAGCTCAAATGAAGTTTGCTGATAAGATAGAAGCTAGAAATTTAATTGTTATTGGAGAAAATGAGCTTGAAAATGGAATAGTTAAAATTAAAAATATGGCGACAGGTGAAGAGCAAGAAGTAAAATTGGATGTTAATGAAATTATTTCAAAATTAAAATAAATAAAACCTTTGGAGTTTTCCAAAGGCTTTATTTATTTTCTAATGAAGATTCTTTCCATCTTAAAACTTTTATATCTTTATATTTATTTAATACTTCCATATATTTATTGTAATCTTCTTCCCAAAGAGCGTTTGGAACCTTGTCAAATGCGCTAAATATTTCTTCTGCTTCTTTTAAGAAAAGAATTTGTTGTTGAGGTGAAAGCTTTTCATATTTTTTAGAAAATGAGTATAATTTATCTAAAGTGTCATTTGCTTTTATAAAAGACCAAAAATCCTTGACATTCATTCCAGCGGATTTTATTTGAAAAATTGCTATGAAAAGCAAGAATAATATTAAGGTTCCTAAAATAATTAATACTGCTAAAAATTCCAATTGATTTTTCCTCTTTCTTTTGTTAATTAAAAAAATTATATCATATAGATTTTTTCAATTCAATATATAAAATTAAAAATTATAAAAAAAGTGGGGTCCCATAGTGGGACCCCGGAAAGGTTTTGCTTAATGGGCTAGTATATTGCTTACGGACGAGTGAACCGGATTGCTGTGACTTTTCCGGTGTCATCGGTGATAATCTGGGACATGGCATCCTCAGACCATCTGTGGACTTCGTCGTGGAGCTGTTCGAGTGCAAGCTCAACGACTTGCTGGGTGAAATAACCGTGAATTTCTATGGCATTATCATCCTTGATAACCAACGGGGTCAAGTTTTTGTCGTTGGCGGTTTCGAATGCCGTTGCGACGAAGCTGTGGTAAATGAAGCTTACCTGAGAAATTTTTCTTTTCTGCAGGCTCCGCTCTTTGCTTACAACCACCTGTGCTCAATGTCAACAACTTAAGAAAAAAGAAGAAGTTTTCAATTGAAATTTCTTCTTTTTTTGATATAATTTAAGCAG
>CANQOG010000002.1 GCA_947625415.1 uncultured Clostridia bacterium | reverse complement strand
ACAGAAGTCAAGCTCTTAAGTGCTGAAAATACTAACGGGTTACCCTGTTGGGAAGATAGGAAGTCGCCAAATTTTTATTTTTTATAAAGATTAAAAGTTAAAAATTAGTGATAATTTATATATTGTTAATTTTTGGCTTTTAGTCTTTTTTATATATCTATTGTCAAAAAAGTAAATATAATATATAATATTTGTGTAAAAATATTAAATGAAAGAGGTAATTACATTGAATATAAGTGATTTAGACTTTATAAATATAAGTGAGTATCTAAATGAAAAATTAGGAATTACAAATCCAACAGATATTGATGCTTTAAAAACTCAATTAGAAGAAACATTAAATGAACTTGAGAAACCTATTAGAACAGTTCTTTCAGATAAGATAGCTTTTAATACATCTCAGATGGATGAATTAACTAAAGAGTTAAATGAATTAACAGATGATTTTGAAAAACTTGAATTGCAGAAGCAAATAGATAGCCTTCAAAGTAAGATGAGTAAAGATTTTTCTGGTATGGAGCATGTTAAAATAAGACATAAGAAAGAGATGGATGCTATTAACGATGAAACTGATGTAAATAAACTTTTAAAAAAATGTATTTTTCTAAAATGTTTAGTTGTAACTTCTATTACAGCTAAATATAAAATAGATGATACAGAAGAAGAAAGACAGAGAAAAAGAAAAATGCAATTAGAGGCAAATTCAATCTATGACATGGCTAGAAAGACTCCATCATTTGTTGATTTAATAAAGCAAAGAACAAATGATGCTTCAAACAATAAACAACCTGATGACGATGATAGGAGATAATAAAAATGTCTAAAATAATGTGGAAAGGTGGAGCTTTTGAATATCCAGTTCCTGCAGTTTTAGTGACATGTGGAACGATGGAACATTCAAATGTTATGACTGTTGCATGGACTGGAATTTTAAACACTAAACCTCCTATGGTTTATATTTCAGTTAGACCTGAAAGATATTCATATAACATGATAAAAGATAATATGGAATTTGCAATAAATTTAACTAATGATAGATTAGTATATGCAACAGATTGGTGTGGCGTAAAAAGTGGGGCAAAAGTTGATAAATTTAAAGAAATGAATTTAACAAAGGAAAAAGCTAATGTTGTTAAATGCCCAATAATAAAAGAATGTCCTGTGTCAATAGAATGTAAAGTTGTAGAGATTAAAGAACTTGGAACTCATACAATGTTTTTGGCTGAGGTTGTAGCTATAGATCCAGATGAAAAATATATTGATGAAAAGGGAGAATTTGATATAAGTAAGTGTAATTTAATAGCTTATGCAAATGGTGGATATTATACTTTAGGAAAGAAATTGGGAAAATTTGGATATTCAGTTCAGAAAAAGAAGAAAAAGAGGTAAAAAATGCAAAAAAATTCCATGAAACCGTTGACAAATTAGCCATTTTGTGGTAAAGTATATAAGCATGTATTTATTAAAATACATAAAATCACATCGTATAAATAATAAAATTAAGCTTCAAACTTAAATGGAGGTGTAGTTAAATGGCGTCTAAGGGACCAAGAGAAAATATTATTTTAGAATGCACAGAGTGCAAAAGAAGAAATTATATGACATCAAAAAATAAAAGAAATAATACTGATAGGTTAGAGATAGTAAAATATTGTAGATTCTGTAAAAAACGTACTACTCATAAAGAAACAAAATAGGTTTTTGTGGAGGTAGAAATGGCAAAGGAAGTAAAGAAAAAAGATAACAAAAAAGAAGAAAAAGTTGCAAAAACAAATTCTAACAGTATGCGTTCTGAATTAAAGAAGGTTACATGGCCTACTAGAAAAGAATTAATAAATAGTACAGTTGCTGTTATAGTAATTGTTATTATTACTGCAATAATAGTATTCTTTTTAGATGTAGTTTTTGAAAGTTTTAGTACTTATGGTATTAATAAACTTAGAACAGTTGTATCTGATAAAGTAAATAATAGTAATACTACAACACAAAATGCTGTTGAAGAAGTCGTAGAAAATGATGAAGACGCTAATGAAAATACTACAGTAGATAGTGAAAATACAACAACAGATGATACAGCAGATGATACAACAAATAATACAGTAACAGAAAATGGAGATACTACTAGCGAAACTCCTACAACAGAAGAATAGATAGAATAATATAAAGGAGGCTAAAATATGTCTCGGAGAAGAGAATAAATTACAGCCAAAATGGTATGTTGTTCATACGTATTCTGGATATGAAAATAAAGTTAAAACAGACTTGGAAAAAACAATAAAAAACAGAGAACTTGAAGATTATTTCTTTAGTATTGTTGTTCCTATGGAAGAACAAGTTGAAATTAAAGATGGAAAGAGAAAAACAAACTTGAAAAAGGTTTTTCCAGGATATGTTTTAGTAAAAATGATTGTAACAGAAGAATCTTGGTATATCGTAAGAAATACAAGAGGTGTTACAGGATTTGTTGGTTCTGGTACAGATCCTATTCCATTAACAGATATGGAAATTAGAAATATGGGATTTGATTCAGTTCCAGTAAATATTGATTATGATGTTAATGATAATGTACGAGTATTAAACGGACCATTAGAAGGCTTTGTTGGAATAGTACAAGAAATTAATAAAGAAAAACAAAAAGTAAAAGTTCTAGTTTCAATGTTTGGAAGAGAAACTCCAGTTGAATTAGAATTTTCTCAAGTGCAGAAAGTTGATTAAGGGAAAGGAGTAACTTTAAAATGGCTGAGAAAGAAGTTATTAATGTTATAAAATTACAGATAGAAGCAGGAAAAGCTACACCAGCTCCACCAGTTGGTCCAGCTTTAGGTTCAAGCGGTGTTAATATTATGCAATTCGTTAAAGAATTTAATGATAGAACTGCTAACCAACCAGGTATGATTATTCCAGTTGTTATTTCTGTATATAAAGATAAATCTTTTACATTTATAACAAAAGTTCCACCAGTTGCTGTTCTTATTAAGAAAGCTCTTAAAATTGAAAAGGGTTCAGGAAAACCTAATAAAGAAAAAGTTGCAAAATTAACTAAAGAGCAAGTTAAAGCAATTGCTGAACAAAAAATGGAAGATTTAAATGCTGCATCATTAGAGGCTGCTATGAGTATGGTAGCTGGAACAGCTCGTTCTATGGGTGTAACAGTTGAAGAATAATAAAAAAATTTAAAGTGGGAGAAGATGTTTAAAAATATTCTTCGTTAGAACCAAAGGAGGAAAAAATGAAAAGAGGTAAAAGATACCAAGAAGCTATCAAATTAGTTGATAGTAACAAATTGTATGAAGCTAAAGAAGCTTTAGAAACAATTGAAAAAATGCCTAAAACAAAATTTGATGAAACAGTTGAATTACATGTTAGATTAGGTGTTGACTCTAAACATGCAGACCAACAAGTTAGAGGTACAGTAGTACTTCCTAATGGAACAGGTAAATCTGTTAGAGTATTAGTATTTGCTAAAGGTGACAAAGCTAAAGAAGCTGAAGAAGCTGGAGCAGATTTTGTTGGAGCTGAAGAATTAGTTCCAAAAATTGAAAAAGAAAATTGGTTTGACTATGATGTAATCGTAGCTACTCCAGATATGATGGGTGTAATTGGTAGATTAGGTAAAGTATTAGGACCAAAAGGTTTAATGCCAAACCCAAAATCAGGAACTGTTACTATGGATGTTAAGAAAGCAATTTCTGAAATTAAATCTGGTAAAGTAGAATATAGATTAGACAAAACAAATATTATCCATTTAGGATTTGGTAAAGTTTCATTCGGAGTTGAAAAGCTTGTTGAAAACTATCAAGTAATTATGGATGCTATAATTAAAGCTAAACCAGCTGCTGCTAAAGGACAATATATTAAAAGTGTTGCTATAACAACAACTATGGGACCAGCTTTAAGAATTAATCAAAAATAGAATATAAATTAATTTAACCAAAGACAGTAGGTATAAAAATAAATCCTACCGAGGTTATAATTTTAGGAGATAATAAACTCTTTTAGTTATACCTTGGATGGTTAAATTAAAAGAGTTTTTATTTTGTTAAAAATTTAATTTAATATATAAATACGGAGGTGAAAAAATTGGCAAGCGAGAAGATTATTAAACAAAAGGAAGAAGAAGTTGAAAAATTAACTGAAAAAATGAAAAATGCTAGTATAGTTCTTCTTACTGAATACAGAGGAATTAATGTTGCTGATGATACTGAATTAAGAAAAAATGTTAGAAATGCTAAGGGTGAATATATGGTTATTAAAAATAATATCACTAAAAGAGCATTAAACAAATTAGGAATTACTGATTTAGATGATAAATTAGTTGGACCTACAGCAGTTATTATTTCTCAAGAAGAATATTTACCTACATTAAAAGCCATTTATAAATTTAGTAATGATAATGACTTTTATAAAATTAAAGGTGGTGTTCTAGAAGGAAAAGTTTCATCAGTAGATGAATTAGTTACACTTGCAAAACTTCCATCAAGAGAAGAACTTATTGCAAAACTTGCTGGATGTTTATTGGCAAATGTATCAAAACTTGCTGCAACATTAGAAGCAGTAAGAGTAAAGAAAGAAGCAGAGTAAGTCTTACTTCATTACATTGCTACTAAAATAGTAGTAAAACGAAACGCTTAATTAAAAAATAAAAAATTTAGGAGGATATAAAAATGAGCGAAAAAACAGATAAAATGTTAGAAGAAATTGATAGCTTAACAGTAGTTGAATTATCAGAATTAGTTAAAGGAATTGAAGAAAAATATGGAGTTACTGCAGCAGCAGTTGCAGCACCAGCAGCTGGTGGAGCTGCAGCAGGAGATGCTGGAGCAGCTGAAAAATTAGAATACAATGTTGTATTAAAAGATGCTGGAGCAGCTAAATTACAAGTAATTAAAGTTGTTAAAGAATTAACAGGTTTAGGATTAAAAGAAGCTAAAGAATTAGTTGATGGAGCTCCAAAAACTGTAAAAGAAAATGCACCAAAAGCTGAAGCAGAAGAATTACAAGCAAAATTAACTGAAGCTGGCGCAGTTGTAGAATTACAATAATTTTGATAAAGCTTGCTTTAATCAAAATTATTATAATTCGGAAACAAGCGTGGATTTGACGAAGTCAAATACTCGAAACAGTTGTAGAATTACAATAATTTTGATAAAGTTTACTTTAATCAAAATTATTATAACTCGAAGACAAGCGTGGATTTGACGAAGTCAAATACTCGAAGCAGTTGTAGAATTACAATAATTTTGATAAAGTTTACTTTGATTTAAAATAAAGTTTTTGATTTTTCAAAAACTTTATTTTTTTATTTCTTTTTACTTGTTTTTTTATTTCTTTTGATATATCATTAATATGTGTAAAAGTTTTTTCGAAAGAGAGATACATATGAATAATAAATTATATTCTAAAAAAGGTATAACAATGATAGGCTTAATTATATATATTGCAAGCTTTTTAGTTGTAACTGGTATTGTTGCTGGAATAACGGTGTTTTTTTATAGTAATTCTACTTTAATTACACAATCGCTCTTTAGTTCAGCTGATTATAATAAATTAAATTTATATTTTGTTAAAGAGTCTGAGCAAGATGGAAATAGAGTAACTAATATTACTAATGGTTCATCAGATATTACTAAAAGTTTAGAGTTTTCAAATGGAGATGCTTTTACTTTTGATGATGTAAATAATACATTATATTATAATAGTATTTGTATTGGTGAGGATGTTCAGAAATTTAAAGTTTCAAAAGAGTCTACTTCAGGAAAAGATGTATTAAATGTTATGGTATCATATTCAAATGCATCTTATTCATGTAAATATACAATGGCGCAATAAAATTTGATTTAAGAGGTACTAAAGTGAAAAAAGAAATAAAGGAAAAATTTAATTTTTTTGTAAGAACACATAGGAAAATAGGAATATTAATTGACTCAATAAAAGGTTTTTGTATTGCATTAATACTTTTTACATTAATTGTATTTTTTGCATCAGCTATTATACATAATATTTTAAGAATTGTAGAAGCTTCAAACGAATATAAAGGAAAATATAAAAAATTACAAATTGCTGGCGATGGAATGATGAATATATATGAAAAAGGAGATGGATATAGAACATTGATTATCCTTCCTGGAATAGGAACTTCTAGTCCAGTATTAAAATATAAAGCGTTAGCAAATTCTTTAGAAGAAAGTGGATATAAAGTTGTTATAGCTGAACCTCTTGGATATGGTTATAGTTTATCATCTAAAAAAGAAAGAACTTCAAAAAATATTGTAAATGAAATAAGAGAAGCTTTACAAAATGCTAAAATAGATGGACCCTATGTTTTTTTAACCTTTGAGAATAGTAACATATATGCAAATTATTATGCTAAAAACTTTCCAGATGAAGTTTTAGGAATTGTAAGTATTAATGGTTTATATTCTGAATCATTAAAAAATGAAACATTTAAAGATAAGTATTTGCCAAATATTATTACAAATATTAAATTTTATTCAGCGATTGCTTTTTCAGGACTTATTAGATGGAATAGTTATATAAATCCTTCTGACTTTCAAATAGATAAAATGCAAGCAAGTGATTCTTATAGTAAGGAAGACTTGAAATTATATAGAAATAGATTAGCAAATAAATATTTAACTAAGGAAATGAGAAAAGAGGCTAAAAAGCTTTTTGATAATTTAAAAGAATTAGAAGATTATAAATATTCTGAAAATCTTACTACTTTACAAATTATAACAGAAACATATAGAGATGAATATTTAGATAGACAAGAAAATATTTCTAAATATGCAACAAATATGATTACAAATAATAATATTCAAAAAGTTAGAACAATTGAAGGAAAGACAGAAGATTATTTATATAGTAAAAATAAAATAAAAGAATTAAAAAATTTGATAGGAATGTATTTTTAGAAATGAGCTCTAAATTGGAAAATTTAGGGCTTTTTATTTGCAAAAAAACTTATAATATGTTATAATATAATTGTATTCTGCTGAAGCGGAATATAATACTAATTGCTTGTGTTACAGTAAGACAAGCAATGAACAGGAGTGTTGTAAAAATGAAGAGGTGCGTGGTACACGCGCTCCAAAGAATGCTGAGCATTCTTTGGATGGTTCTTTTGATTGCTTCCGTCATCATCGACGGCGTGGCAATCACAATGTTCGTTGTTCTGCCGGCAGAGGCAGAAAGCGTAGACCGGGTAGTACCCGGTATCATCGTGACCATCGATGGTTCTGGTGAAAGCCAGACCGAGACCGAAGATGATGACGATGCAAATACCGATGAAACTTATCCTGCGGTTGAGTTTCCACAGAAGCCGCATCCCACTGTTACAGAGGATGAAACTGTAGCAGAGACAGTAGTAGCAGATGAAGCAGCAAAGCCGGAGGTAACCGAAACAGCAGAGACAAGTGAGACAGCAGAGACAGTAGAGGTAGCAACAGTATATCCCACATATCCCACTCTCGAGGAAATTACTCCTGGGTCGAGCACAGAGGCTCGCATTCGAGCCTTAATGGGGTATTTTATCAATGAAGGCTTCACGCCTGAATCCGCCGCGGGCATTGCGGGAAACATTGCCTGTGAGTCTGGCTATGACCCTAGTGCGGTGAACACTGGTGGAGGCTATTATGGCCTCTGTCAGTGGAATACCTCTTCTGTTGGTGGATACTGGTGGTATTCTATTAGTGAATATTTATCCACGAACGGATATCTTTGGAACTCATTTGCCGGTCAGATTAAGGCGATTCTCTATTGCGAGAATAGAGGAATGCTTTCAGATAGGTTGTTAGAAGAGCTAAAAGACATTAAAAATATCGACAGGGCTGTAGAGCTCTTCACCGTCTATTATGAAGGAGCAGTCGGAGGTAGTAGTATAACGCGGTGGTATAGACCGGGAAATTACTACCAAGGCCTCGAAGATCGTACGGCCGAAGCCTATGAGGCCTTCCGGGTCTTCATGGATCCGGAAGCCACGTATAGTGGCAACAAACCCTACTACATCATATAACTGACACACCCCTGACTTCCCACTGCACCTGTGTGGTGGGAAGTATTCTTTTTTAATCATATTTAAAAAAAAGAATAATATCATTTAAGTAAATCTTAATATAGAGGTTGTATTATGAGAAATTCTTTTTTTATTCAAAAAATAAAACGAAATTTGCTTTCAATAATTATTTTGCTCTTTATTTTTTTCCTTATTTTATATTCAAAGCAAAATATTTTAGCTGTAAAGAATAGCTTAAATTTATGGATTAATAATGTAGTTCCAAGTCTTTTTCCTTTTTTCATTGCTACTGAAATTTTATGTAATACAAATATTATAAATATTTTAGGAAGATTTTTGGAAAAATATGTTAGTAAAATATTTAATGTCCCAGGTGAAGGAGTTTTTGCTTTGATAATGGGAACTATAAGTGGATATCCTAGTCGGAGCAAAAATTGTTGCAAATTTAAAAAGTCAAGAAGTTTTAAGTTTAGAAGAGGCAGAAAGACTAATTACATTTACAAATAATTCTGGACCACTTTTTATAATAGGTACAGTAGGAGTGAGCCTTTTAGGAGATAAACAATTAGGATATATTCTTTTAGTTTCACATATTATTTCTTGTTTAATTGTTGGAATTATTTTTAGAAATTGGAAAAAGACGAATAAAAAGATTTCAGAAAAAAATATTAAAAAAGAAAGTAAAAGCGTTGGACTAAAAGATTTTGGTAAAATATTAGGTGATAGTATAAGAAAATCGATTATAACTATTACAAATATAGGTGGATTTATAGTTATCTTTTCTGTTTTGATTTCTATATTAAATTCTAGTGGATTTTTTGAGTTTACAGGAGATATTTTTAGAAAGTTAAATATTTCAGATGTAGTTCGGAAATTCAATAATTTCAGGGTTTATAGAGCTTACAAATGGAGTTAAACAAATTAGTCTTTTACAAGTTAATAAAATAAATATATGTATAATATCATTTTTAATTGGATTTGGAGGATTATCAGTCTTATTTCAGGTTTATAGTATTATAGCAAAGGAAAATATATCTATAAAGCCATATTTTTATGGAAAATTGTTACAAGGAGTAATTTCGTTTTTCATAACTTTTTGTCTTATGAGTTTATAAATTCAAAAAGGTCTTGCTTTTTGAATTATTCATGATATAATATATTGCGTGTTTTTGAAAAATAAAAAAAGAAGGAGTGATATATAAAATATGAATTCACTAGCTAAAATAGTTCCTAACGTAAAAAAATATAGTGACTACTTATTTGATATAAATAAAGGTAAAACTCCAATTATGCTATCTGGGCTTACAGATACAGGGAAATCTCATATAGCATATAGTACAAAATTTTATACAGATAAACCAATTTGTATTATTACTTACAATGAAATGCAAGCAAAGAAAATCAAAAAGGATTTTTCATTTTTTGATGACCATGTGAGGATTTTTCCCAAAAGAGATATTGCAAATTTTGATTATATTGCTGAAAGTAAAGATGTTTTACATGAAAGAATTAGTAATCTTAATGATATAATGGAAAAAAGAGTTCCAATTATAATTACAACTGTTGAAGCTGTAATGCAAAAAATGATTTCAAAGAATGATTTATATAAAAATTTAATAACTTTAAAACTAGGAGATGAAATCTCTATTGATAAATTAAAAGAAACTCTTGTATTGCTACGGATATGAAAGATATGACCTTATAGAAGGTAAAGGGCAATTTAGTATTAGAGGTGGAATTGTTGATATTGCTACTTCTAGGAAAACTGGTGTAAGGCTTGAGTTTTGGGGTGATGAAGTTGATTCAATTAGAAGCTTTAATATTGATACTGGAAAGTCTATGGAAAATTTAAAAGAAGTTAAACTTTATCCTGCAATGGAATTTATTTTGAATGATAGTTTAGATAATATTATTCAAAGAATTTTATCAAGACCTTATATAGAATCTGTAAAACAAAAGGTTTTAGAAGATGTAGAACAAATTAGAGCTGGAGATTATTTAACAAAGGTTGAAAAATATTTTGATGATTTTTATACTCAAAGTGAGACATTATTAGATTATTTAGAAGAAAATACAATAATATTTTTAGATGAAATTGAAAAAATCAAATCAAGAGCTGAAAATATTTCAAGAGATAATGAACATTTATCAAAGGATTTACTTGATAAAAACAGAGTTGTTCCTCAAACTTTGGTAAAAATGGATGATTATTTTACTTTCTGTGAAAAAGAAAGTAAAAAACAAACTGTATATCTTGAAAAACAAGAAATAGGTTATGTTGATAAACAAAGTATGCATGCAAAAAGAAACGGATATAGCTTTAGCTATAGGGAGGTCAACTTTTTTCGTAGTTCAATGGATTTACTGTTTAAGGAATTACAAGAAGCGATTAAAAGAGGAAGAGCAACAGTAATCCTTGGCGGAAGCCCTGATAATCTCAAAAAAATTTCAGATAGTTTAGCAGAACACAATATTCAAAGTGATATTTTAGAACAAAATCAAGAAGATTTAGCTCTAGGTAGAGTAAACATTCTACCTGGGGCTTTAAGTGCTGGTTTTGAAAATTATGATTTAAATTTATATGTTGTAACACTTGATGAAATTTTTGAAAATAAGAAGATAAGAAGAAGAGCTCCAAGTAGTTTTAAAGAGGGGGAAACTATTGTATTTTCTGACTTAAAAGAGGGAGATTATATAGTTCATAGAACTCATGGTATAGGCCAATATATGGGCGTAAATACTATTAAAGCAGATGGAGTTACTAAAGATTATATTAAATTAAAATATAAAGATAATGATATTTTATATGTTCCAACAGATTCTTTAGATAATATTAGAAAATATATTGGAAGTGAGAATGGAGCTCCAAAGATAAATAGACTTGGCTCTAAAGAATGGGAAAAGACTAAAGCAAAAGTAAAGTCCAACTTAAGAGAAGTTGCTGAAGAATTAATAAGATTGTATGCAATTCGTCAGAAAGCAGAAGGATTTGCATTTTCAAAGGATACTACTTGGCAACAAGAATTTGAAAACAGTTTTCCATATCAAGAAACAGACGACCAATTAAGATGTATTGAAGAGGTAAAAAAAGATATGGAGAAGCCAAAACCAATGGATAGACTTCTTTGTGGTGATGTTGGTTATGGAAAAACTGAGGTGGCTATAAGGGCTGCTTTTAAGGCTGTTATGGATGGAAAGCAAGTTGCATATTTAGCTCCAACTACAATTTTGTCTGAACAACAGTATGATAGTTTTAAAGACAGAATGAAAGATTATCCAATAACAATAGAAGTTATAAATAGATTTAGAAGTAAAAAAGAACAAACAGATATTGTAAAAAAACTTAAATTAGGTGAAATAGATATTTTAATTGGAACACATAGATTATTAAGTCAAGATATAGAATTTAAAAATTTAGGGCTTTTAATTGTTGATGAAGAGCATAGATTTGGTGTTAAAGCAAAAGAAAAAATAAAAGAATATAAAACAAATGTAGATGTTTTAACAATGACAGCTACTCCAATTCCTAGAACTTTACACATGTCTATTGTTGGAATGAGAGATATGTCAGTTATTTATGAGCCTCCTCATAATAGAAAACCAGTTCAGACTTATGTTTTAGAATATGATGAAGAAGTTATTAAAGAAGCTATAACAAAAGAATTAGAACGTGGTGGGCAAGTGTTTTATTTATATAATCAAGTTGAGAGTATTGAAAATAAGGCAAATAAGCTTAAAAATTTGATTCCAGAAGCAAAAATTGCTTTTGCGCATGGAAAAATGAGTGGAACTGAACTTGAAGATATAATGGAAAGATTTGTTAAAAGTGAGACAAATGTGTTAGTTTGTACAACAATTTTAGAGTCTGGAATTGATATTCCAAATGCTAATACTATAATTGTTGAAAATGCTGATAGATTAGGGTTAGCTCAACTTTATCAAATAAGAGGAAGAGTTGGGCGTTCTGATAGGCAAGCATATTGCTATATTACTTATAAAAGAAGCAAAGCGCTTTCAGATATTGCAGATAAAAGGCTTAAAGCAATTAAAGAATTTACTGAATTTGGTTCAGGTTTTAAAATTGCTATGAGAGATTTGGAAATTAGAGGAGCAGGCTCACTTATGGGTGAAATGCAACATGGACACATGGAACAAGTTGGATATGATATGTATTGTAGATTATTAGACCAAGTTGTAAAAGAAATAAAAGGAGAGAATATTCCTTTGGAAGATGAGGAAAAAGATGTACAAATTGATTTAAATGTTTCAAGTTATATTCCAGATGAATATTGTTCAGATTCAAGTCAAAAAATTGATATTTATCAAAATATTGCAATTTGCAAAAATGATGAAGATATAGAAAGTGTAAAAGCTGATTTAAAAGATAGATATGGTTATATTCCAACGGAAATTGATAATTTATTACAAATTACTAAAATTAGAAATTTATCAAGACAAAAAAATGTGGTAAAAATTGCTCAAAGAGGAAATAATATAGTATATCATTTTGACCCAGAAAGTTTTGATATAGAAATTGTTAGTAAATTGATTATGAAATTTAAAAATAGAATTAAATTTTCAAAAAGCGCTATTCCATATTTGACGTTTAGCTTAAATGGTAATTGTTTAGAAGAAGTTAAGAGTTTATTGGAGGTTTTGTAATGGTTATTACAAGTAAAGATAATGAAATTGTAAAACATATCAGAAAGTTAAGAGATAAAAAAGCTCGTGATGAATTTAATGAATTTGTTATTGAAGGAACAAAAATGATAGAAGAGGCTGTTCGTGAGAAAGCTAAAATTAAGATGGTTATAGTTTGCGAGGAAGCTAATCAAGGTCCTATTCAAAAAGATGTTTTATATAAAATAGCAAAGGAAAAAGTTATATATGTAAATGATAAAGTTTTTAAAAGTTTAACTGATGTTACAACCCCCCAAGGAATTTTAGCAGTTGTTGAGAAAAATAATCAGAAAGAGATAGATTTTTCAAAAAACTTATATTTAATTTTAGATAATATTCAAGACCCAGGAAATATGGGAACAATTTTAAGAACTGCTGATAGTATTGCTCTTACTCAAATAATAGTTCCAAAAGGAAATGCTGATTCTTATAATCCAAAGGTTGTTCGTTCTAGTATGGGAGCAATTTTTAGAGTAAATGTAATTGAAGTAGAAGATTTAAGTAAAGCTATTAAAGAATTGAAAAAACACAAAATTCAAATTTTAGTTACAGATTTAGCTACAAATAATACGATTTATGATGTAAATTATAAAAAATCTGCGATTGTAATTGGAAATGAAGGAAATGGAGTTTCTAAAGAAATTTTAGAACTAGCTGATAAAAAAATAAAAATTCCGATGATACGGAAAAACTGAAAGCTTAAATGCTGGAGTGGCTACAGGAATTATTTTGTATAATGCAATAAGGTAAAAAAGAAAAGATGTTAAAAGGAAAATCCTTTTAGCATCTATTTTTTTATATCGTCATCATCAAGATTAGCTAAACCATATTCAATAATTTGATTAACAACATTATTAAAACTAACCCCATTTTTTTCGGCAAGTTCTGTAATCATATCATAAGAATAACCACTCATTCTAATGGTTCTAGTTAAAGTGTCAGTATTTTTGCCTGCATTTGAGATTTTTAACTTTTCCATTTGTTTTTCCTCCATACTTATATTATATCTATAAAAAATTTTTTTAATCTTCTTTATTTTCTGTTAAAATCTTCAAAATATTTGGATAAATTTTTTCGGCATTTTTGTTCCAATTGTTTACAATTTCTTTTGCTTGTTCACGAGAAGCAGCAAAAGTTTCTAAATTAAAAATTGTTTGACTATTTTCAATAATTTTACAAACAACAGTAAAATTTGTTTCAGTTATAGGTGTATATTTTGCATAAACTGAAAGTTCATCTTTTATTTTACTATATTCTTCTTTAAAACGGCTATCGACTTTTAATTTTATAATTCCAGGAAGCATATCTATTGTTAAGTCTAAAGCGTTTCTTCCATCATCAGTTAATTCAATTATTTCATCATCATTTTGAATATATTTTAAAATAAATCTATCATCAAGTAAATCTTGTAGAAATTGTTGAAAGTCGAAATAATTTATATCTGAAATCGAAATAATTAATTCGAGTAATTCTTTGTAACTAACAGGATGATTTATTTTTTGTAAAATATATAAGATTAAAAGCTTGTTATCTGCTAACTTATTATTTGGAATAGCCAATTTAATCAAGTCCCTTTCTTTTTATAAATAAAAATTCTCATCGTCATTATATCATATAACTATTTAAAAAGCTAGTATTTTATAAGAAAAATAGTTAAGAAAGCTTTTTAGTATTGCATAAATTCCAAAAGTATATTATAATTTACCTGTAAAAAAAGATTTTTTATTTTGAAAAATTTTGGAAAAGAGGAATTTTTATGAGAATAATTTTAGCATCTAAATCACCAAGAAGAAGAGAACTAATGGATTTAGCTGAATTTAATTATGAAATCTTACCAAGTAGTTCAGAAGAAGAGTGGGATAATAGTCTTACGATAGAAGAAAATTCAAAAAATTTAGGATACCAAAAAGCAAAATCAGTTTTTGATAATACGCAACGGTGATAGAGCTGTGGTTGGTTCTGATACAGTTGTTGCAATAAATGGAGAAGTCCTTCGGAAAACCTAAAGATAGGAAAGATGCAATTAGAATGTTAAAAAAATTACAAGGAAATAGACATAGTGTTTTTACTTCTTTAAGTGTTATTATTGAAGATGGAGGAAAAATTAAGGAATATAAAGAAGTATTTGAAACTTATGTTTATATAAAACCAATGGAGGAATCTGAAATTTTAAATTACGTTGATACTTATGATGTATTAGATAAAGCTGGAAGTTATGCAATTCAAAGTAAGTTTGCAGTATATATAGAAAAAATTGAAGGTGATTATAATACAGTTATTGGGCTTCCAATTAATAGACTTTATGATATTTTTAAAGAGAATGAGATTTGGTAGATATAGTTTAAAGGGGAAATTGCGATGAAGAAAAGTACAAAAATAGTAATTGTAATTTTACTATTAGTTGTAATAATAGCGACAATAGTAATTTTAAATCTTAAAAGAAAATATAATTTAGAAGAATATGTAAAACCTATATATAATTATTTTGCTATGTATTCTAAAGATGGCAAAGTTGGCGTTATAGATAAAACAGGAAAGCTTTTGATAGAACCTAAATATTTAGATGTATTTATTCCAAATCCTTCTAAAGATGTTTTTGTTTGTTATGAAAATAGTGAAAAATTTAAGTTTTTAAATTCAAAAGGTGAAGAGCTTTATAAAGATTATGAAGATGTGACAGCTCTCCAGACTTCAGACCTTAATCTTGATTTTGAAAAAACATTGTTAAGATTTAAGAAAGATGAAAAATATGGATTAATTGACTATAATGGAAATGTTATAGTTAGCGCAAACTATGATGAAATTACGAGCCTAAAAAATAGACCAGGAGAGATTTTAGTAAAAAAGAAAGATAAATACGGAGTTTTAGATTCTAATGGCCAAATTAAGATAGAGTTACAATATGATTCTATTGCTGGAGATGAATATTTTACTGAAAAAGATGGATATAGAAAGGCTGGATATATTGTTGGAGAAAAGGGCTCAAATGGATTTTTATATGGATATTTAAATAATTTGGGAAAAGAAATTTTAGATATAAAATATGAATCAATCTCTAGAGTTTTGAAATATGACGAAGATAATATATATTTAATTGTTATGGAAAATGGAAAGAAGGGTGTTTATAAAAATTCAAAACAAATTATTGATTTAATATATCAAAATATAAATTATGCTGATATTTCACAAATTTTTGTTGTAAAAAGAAATTCTAATTATGGAATATTTAGTAAAAGCGGAAAAGAGATTATACCTGTAAGATATAAAGGGTATAGTTTAGCTGGTGACTATATTTCAGTTGAAGATGGAAATGGAGAAAAAGAGCTATATGATGTAAATGGAAATAGAGTAAGTAGGTTAGATTATAAATCAGTTCAAGCTGCTGGAAATAGTGGAAATTACATAGCAATAAATAATGAAGGATTTTATAGTATAATTACTGGTGAGGAAACAATTTCAAACAATTATACTTATGTTTCTTATGCTTTTGATAATTATTTTATTTTTAAAAATCAACAAGGTTTTTACGGATTACTTGATGTTTATGATGGAATTAAATTAGAGCCAAATCAATATACATTTATGTTGAAAATAGAAGAAAAAAATGCAATTCAGGCTGTTACTGGAGATGGAGTTTGCGATATTTATTCAAAAAATATAGAAAAAGTTTTATCTATTAAAGATGCTGTTGTAGAAAATATAAACGAGAAATATACGAGTGTTCATTCAAATTTAGAGTGTTATTATATAAATGAAAATGGACAAGTTGTTCAAAATACAGAAGTATATCCTGAAAATAAAATTTTTGCTTTTCAAGAAAACGGTAAGTGGGGATATAAAGATAGTTCTGGAAGAGTAATAGTTGAACCAATTTATGATTTTGCTACAGACACAGATGAATATGGATTTAGCGGAATTATTTTAAATGGAAAATGGGGAGTCGTTGATTCTGAAGGAAAAATTATAAAAGAGCCACAATTTACATTAGAAACATATTATTTACCAATATTTATTGGTGAATATTTATTAGAAGTTTCTGATACATATCATTGTTTAGAATTAAGTTAAGGAGATTTTATGAAAACAGTAGTAATTGGTGGAGGACCAAGTGGAATGATGGCTGCTATTTCAGCAAGTTCTAAAGGCGATAATGTTATACTTTTAGAAAAAGAAAATTCACTTGGAAAGAAACTTTTAATTACAGGAAAAGGAAGATGTAATATAACAAGCTCGCTTCCAATGAGCGAGTTTATTAATAATATTCAGGGAAATGGAAAATTTTTATTTAGTTGTTTTCAAGAATTTACAAATCAAGATATTATTAATTTACTAAGAAAAAATGGATTAGAAGTTAAAAATGAGAGAGGAAATAGAATTTTTCCTGTAACAGATAGCGCTAAAAGTGTGTTAGATTGCTTTATAAAAGAGTTAAAAGAGAAAAATGTTAATGTTAGAACAAATTGTGAAGTAACTGAAATAAAGGTGGAAAATGAAGAAGTTACTCGGAGTATACCTTGAAAATGGAGAGATTGTGAATTGTTCAAAGGTAATTCTAGCTACTCGGTGGAAAAAGTTATCCCAAAACTGGTTCAGATGGTTCAGGTTATAAATTAGCTAAAAAGCTAGGTCATACTATTATAGCTCCAATTGGTTCAATTATTCCACTTGTTGCAGATAAGGAGATTTGCTCTAGTTTGCAGGGTTTAAGCTTGAAAAACGTAAAAATTTCCATAAAAGATGTAGAAAAAAATAAATTAATTTATGATGATTTTGGAGAAATGTTATTTACTCATTTTGGAGTAAGTGGACCAATTATTTTAAGTAGTTCAGCTCATTTAATTAGATATAAAGAAATAACTAAAAAATTAAATGAAAATAAAATTAGATTATATATTGACTTTAAACCAGCTTTGTCTTTTGAAGAATTAGATAAAAGAATATTAAGAGATTTTGAAGAATTTAAGAATAAAGATTTTAAAAATAGTTTAGAAAAATTATTACCACAAAAATTAATTCCTGTAATTGTTGATTTATCTAAAATTTCACAATATAAGAAGGTAAATGAGATAACTAAAGAAGAAAGAAAAAATTTAGTAGAGTTACTTAAAAATTTTGAGGTAATAATTAATGGATTTAGACCAATAGAAGAGGCAATTGTTACAGCTGGAGGAGTTTCAACAAAAGAAATAAATCCAAAAACGATGGAGTCAAAGTTAGTTAAAGGCTTATATTTTGCTGGAGAAATTATTGATGTTGATGGATATACTGGCGGTTTTAATCTCCAAATTGCTTATTCTACTGGGTTTGTAGCAGGGAATAGTTAAGGAGATAACAATGTTTAAAAGTATAAAAGAAAATATTTCTGGTGAAATTGTAGAAAAAAAGTCAAAATTTATAGCAAATGTTTTTTATGTTGAATCAGTAGAAGAAGCGGAAGAGAAGATTAAGGAAATTTCTAAAAAATATTTTGATAGTAAACATAATTGTTATGCATTTAGTATTTATACAAATAATGGTATAATAAATAGATTTTCTGACAATCGGTGAGCCTTCTGGAACTGCTCGGGCGGACCAATTTTAAACATTATAAATTCATTAGGACTTTCAAATATATTAGTAGTTGTTACGAGATATTTTGGAGGAATACTTCTTGGAACTGGAGGTTTAGTAAGAGCTTATTCTGAAGCTACAAATATTGCTTTAGAAAAGGCAATATTTGTTCAAAAAGATTTAGGAAAAGAGGCAGTTTTGGAAATTTCTTATTCTGATTTACAAAAATTAAAATATTATTTTGAGCAAAATGAAATAAAAATTATAAATCAAGAATTTGAAGAAAATATTAAGGTTTTTTTTGAAACTACGTTAGATAAAATAAAAATTTTAAATGATAATAAGGAAAATCTTAATTTTAATTTTTGGAATTTAAAGATAATTAGAGAAAAATATATTGATGTTTAAAAAATTTATAAAAAATATAGACATTTTGTGAAATTATATATATAATAAAAGAAAATTGGGGGTATTGGGAGGCGCTTTTAGAATGTACGAAAGGAATGCGATAGTCTTAGAAAGATATTTTAATAAAATATTTAACTTTGATAGCGAAAGTAATTTGAGAGCAAATTACTACAATTATCGTGAACTGTTTGAATGTTATGGAGTTCTTTGTGATGCAAAGGAAAGAGAAAAAAAATGCAACGAAGAATTTAACTCTATATCAGATGAAATTTTAAGACTCCAAGAAACTCAAGAAAAATTATATGATAAAGGCGCAAAATATGAATATAGTAGATCTATAATCTTTGGAAATATTGAAGAAGATGTTGAAAAAATTGAAAAACACCTTAATAAAGTTGTAGAAGATGTTAGCAAAAATAATGAAGAATTAAAAGAATTAGGAATCAAGTTTGTTGAAGCTGTTATTAGTTATAACAATAAAAACGAGCTTTTAAAAGATGCTATTTCTCAAAGAATAAAAGCTCAAGAAGAATATGATAAAATATATTCAAAATCTAAAAAATGTTATGAAGGAATTTTAGAAGAGACTTTAAATCAAGCTAGAGATTTTATTAATTCTGATAATAAAGATTTCAAAAAAGGGTTACAAGAGACTTTTGAAGAGAATGGAAAAAAAGAAAAAAACCAATTTGACCCAGATGTTATATCAAATACTATTAATAAAAGTGTAGATATATATAAAGTTGAGTTAGACGTTTATTTAGCTGGCTTTGATAGAATTGAAAAATTGTTTGAAGAAATTGAAACAGATTCTGTAAAAACAGACAAACATACAAAATATTATAGAGATTCTGATGCGAAGATGAAATTTATGTCTGCAGAAAAGGACTATATAGTTCAATTTTTAGATAATGAAAGAATTGGAGCTATTTATGATAAAAAGGTTCATAGAAAGCTTATGTTAGAGGCTTGCAAGAAGTTTGTTTTAGATTTTGAACAAATTGATAAATTATATGATATTATATTAAAGGAAATTGCTGGAAGGTCAACTAAAAAAATCTATAAGGAAAACTATAATAAAGAATATTTACTTGAACTTGAAAATGTTTCTGTTGAACCAAGTTTAGATACTGGAAGAATGAGACAAGAGGCTATTGCGTTTATGAATTTAAACTATTGGAGAGCCTCTGGAATGAGAAGTGTATATGAATCTTTTGAAGAGATTGCTACTACAATTTATGAAAAAGATTTAACTGAATTTCTTCCAGAAGAGGTAAAAGAAACAGAAACTTCTGAAGAAAACCTAGATGATAATGTTCAAGTATCTCAAGAACCTGAACAAGATGTTGTTTCTGAAAAAGTTTTAGAAAACCAAGTTTTGGAAGAAACAAAAGTTGAAAAGAAAGCTCCTAGTAGAGTTTATTATTCTTCAAAAAAGCAATTGGCAAAAGCAATTTTTTATTCATTACAAAATCATGAGTTTGCTGGTTTAAATGAAGATGACCCATTAGAAGAACCAGAAGATAATTTAGATGAACAATATTCTATTCCAGAAAATGTAGAGGAAATTCTTAAAAATATAGATAATGAAGAGGAAGAACAAATTGTTTCTCAAGAAATAGAAGAGGTTCAAGAACCTGTTATAGAAGAAGGAGAAGAGTTTGATTTAAGTGGATTAGATGATATAGAATATGAAGAAGATGATATCTCAGCTGAAGAAGTTGAAAAGTTAGATGAAATTAATGATGTAGATGAATCAGAAGATTTTGAAGCAAATAGTGAAGAAGATTCTATATTAGAAATTTACTTTAATGACGGAAATGATGAAGAAGATAAATCAAAAGCAGAAGATAATACCAAAACTAAAGTTCAAAATTTAAGTAAAAAGTTTGGTTTATTTCATAAATTAGTTGGACTTAATTCTAGAAAAAAGAAAGAAGAAGTTTAAAATAATTCACTAGCAAATTTTAATTTGTTAGTGTTTTTTTTATTTTTTGAAACGAAAGCAATTGGTTATCTGTATTATAAACGAAGGAGGAAATTATATATGCTAGCAGATATAGAAAGAGTAGTTGACCAATACTCAGATATGATTTATAGAATTGCGTTAACAAGAACTGGAACAAAGGAAAATGCTGAAGATATTTATCAAGAGGTATTTTTAAAATATAATCAAAAAAAACCAGAATTTGAAAGTTTTACTCATGAAAAAGCTTGGCTTATTCGTGTTACAATAAATTTAACTAAAAACTTTAATAGCTCTTCTTGGAATAAAAAAGTTGTTAATTTAGATGAAAATTTAGTTTTTGAAACTCCTGAAGAAACAGGAGTTTATGAAGTTGTTTGTAGATTACCACAAAATTATAAAACTGTAATATATCTTATGTATTATGAAGGTTATAAGATAAATGAGATTGCTAAGATTATGAGAAAAAAAGAAGGAACGATAAAGACTTGGGCGTATAGGGCAAGACAGATTTTAAAAGATGAGTTAGAAGGAGGGTTTGAAGATGAATAAAAACGTTGAAAATTACAAAAAAGCAGTTGAACAAATTCATGTAGACCAAGATTTAAAAGAAAAAGTCTTAAATGAAACAAAAGAAAAAAGTAAATCTAGAAAACCTATCTATTATTTAAGTTATGCTATGAGTATTGCAGTAATTATTATTGCAATAGTTGTTGGAGCTAAAATAGATTTTAGTTCTAAAGGTGTTAATAAAAGTGATTTAGATATAAACGAAAATACAGAGATTATTGAAGAGAATAAAGAAGAACAGCTTGCTAAAGCTAATATTAAGAGGTTTTCAAGTATTGAAGAATTAAGAGAGTTTTTAAAAGAAAATTCTAAATCAACTTATTTTGATAAATTTAATAGTGTGATTAATGCGTCAGAAGGTGTATTATATAGTATACCAGAGGCAAATGTGGAAAGTTCTTATGATACAAATAGTTCACTTGATTATTCAAGAACAAATAATCAAGTTGAAAGTGTTGATGAAGCAGATATTGTTAAAACTGATGGAAAATATATTTATTATTGCCAAAATTCAAGAGTATATATTTTAGATAATGATTTGAATTTAAAAGCTGAAATAAATGATGATGATAGTAATCCAGTTCAAATATTTGTAAATGGAAAAAGACTTATAGTTTTTGAACATAACTTTAGTTTAAGAACAACAGCTTCAGTTGAGATAGATGATACTTCTCAAGATGTTATAAGAACTGATGATATAAGAAATGATAGAGTAAAAACAATTGTTAAAGTATATGATTTAGATGATATTGAAAGTCCAAAATTAAAAAGAAAAATTTCTGTAGATGGAAGTTATGTTGATGCTAGAATGATTGATGATAATATATATTTTGTTACAACTGATGGAGTAAATTTATATAAAGATATAAGTCTTTTAGATGATGATGAAATTTTACCTTGTTATACAGATTCTTTTATTTCAGATGAAAACATAACTATTGATGCGACAAAAATTGCTTATTTTGATAATAACAATAGTAATTATAATTATTCTATTGTTGCAGGATTTAATCTAAATTCTGATGAAGATGTAAATGTTGAGACATTTTTAGGATTTGGAAGTAATTTATATGTAAGTACTGAAAATCTATATATGGTTTCTCCAAATTATGATAATTGGGAAGTTAAAGATAGTACTATTTATAAATTTAGTTTAAAAGATGGAGATGTTTTTGCTACTGGAAGCGTTAATGTAGAAGGTACAGTTAATAATCAATTTTCTATTGATGAATATGAAGGAAACTTAAGAATTGCAACAACAATTTATAACTATGATATGGAAAATTATGAAAGCAACTATAAAACAAGACTTACTATATTTGATGAAAACTTAGAAAAAATAGGAGAAATCGAAAATTTAATTGAAGATGAAATAATTTATAGTGTTAGATTTATAGATAAAGTTGGATATATTGTAACTTTTGAAGAAGTTGACCCGTTATGGGTAATTGATTTATCTAATCCTAGAGAACCAATTGTAAGAGGAGAATTAGAAATTCCTGGTTATAGTAGTTATCTTCATCCTTGGGATGAAAATCATATTATAGGAATTGGATATAATGTAAAATCAAATAAAAATGGTGGTGTTACAAATGATGGAATGAAACTAAGCATGTTTGATGTTTCAGATTTAGACAATCCAAAAGAAATATTTAACATTAGTTTAGATTCTAAGTTATATTCAGGAGTAACAAATTCACATCATTTACTATTTATAAATAAAGCCAAAAATTTATTAGGATTTCCTGTATCAGCATATATGAAAGATAAACATCTTGAAGGACTTATTTTATATAGAGTTGATTTAGAAAATAATAAATTTGAAGAAATTAATAATATGGTTTCAAACTCAGATTTCTATGGATTTTCTAGATTTATTTATATTGGAGATTATATTTATGGTTTATATTATGACAAGATTAAAAAATATGATATAAATAGTTTTGAGGAAATTAAAGAAGTTTCAATTTCAAATGAAAATTAGTAAAATATAAGACTTTGAAAATTTTTCAAAGTCTTGTTTACTTTTTTTGTTATTAAGGTTATAATTATTTTAATTATACTAAAGAGGTGAAAAATGTGTTTGAAAGTTTGAGAGTAATTATAACTTTTATTCTAGTTCTTATTGTATTTATAATTTACAATATTTTGAAAAAATATAGAAATTTAACTCGCAAAAATGGTTCTTTACTTGAAGAGCTTTTAAGACAAAGGTGTTATTTAGCTTTAAATCTTATAGAAATTGTGAAAAAATGTCCTGATTTAGAGTTAGCAAAATTAGGCAAAATTGACGTTTTAAAAACTAAAAATTATGATAAACTAGAGCTAAATAAAAAAATAGAAATTGATAAAAAAATTTCAAAAATTGTTTCAAAAATAGTGGAAATAGTTGATAAAAATTCAGATTTAAAGAATAATGAGCAATATATAGCTATAAATAAACAATTAATACAACTTGACAATGATATTACTAAAAATAAAAAAGAATATAAAAGATTAGCAAAGGAATATAATAGTAAAATTGAAGGATTTCCAAATAATTTAGTTGCAATTTTATTTGGGTTTAATGAGGAAAAGATAGAAAATTCTAAAAAGAAATAGTAAAAAGAGGATAGATAAACTATCTTCTTTTTTATTTGAGTGTTGAAAATTTAAGATAAACATGTTAATATATAAAATATGATTTTTATCAATTATTTTTTTATTCTTAATATCAATCGATTTTAAAGTTTCCCAAAAATTTTAAAGAAAGAGGTTATAATATATGAATTTAAGCGACTTTTCAAATAAAAGTTTAAGTGAAAATTTGTTGTCTAATAAAATAATATCTAATTTTATTAATGAATTAAAAGAAGTTTTTGAAAAGAAAAATCTTTCTAATAATAAGTATAGTGACTATTGGAGTAGTCAAAAATTTATAGAAGATAATGTGTCTTGTAAAATAGGAATATCAAGGTATGGAGCAAATATTATTTATAGTGATGAAATAAGTAAGAAAATTAATAATTCTGTTTTGCAAATATCTGAAAAAGAGGGGACATTATATAGGAAAAAATTTCCAGCAAATAGCTCTTCTAAAGGACAATTTTATAATGTAGAGAAATTTGAAAATGGAGAAATTACTAAAGTTAAAATTCCTAAAAGGATGATTTCAAAAGAGTTTCAAGATAAAGACATTATTTTTAAGATTAATCAGAACGGAAAAATAGAAATTAAGGAAGATATAAGAGAAAAAGTAGTGAATTTAGCTAGTAAAGAGCTAGTAAATTTAAAACAAAAAGAAATTTCAAAAAATAATGAATATAAAAAAGAAGGCCATATTTATGAGGCCTTTGAAGATGATGGATATATTTTTTTAAATGATATTACCGAAAAAAGAGATTTTTGTATAGAGGATATTGATTTCATTGTAAATAACTATCAAGGTGAAGGAAAATATCAGGTAATAGATGGGGAATATCAGTTTATGTCCAAAATTCAAAAAGATTTTTAAGAAATACTGTTGTATTACTTGTTAAGTTTGTTAGAAAATTTCCTTCTGTTGTTAAACTTAATGGTAACATTATAATAATTGTTATTACAGATAAAGCAAGGAAAACTTTATTTATAGTTTTATTTGTAGTTTCTGATGATTCTTGTTTACTATTATCAAGCCATTTTAGTAAAATCAAAACAGCTCCTATTATAAATATTAATTTAAAGTCGACACAATAAACTTCGCAAACTCCGCCACAACAAGTGTTTAATATAAGTGATATAAATCCAGAAATTATAATAACGTTTATAAAAATATTTAATTCTTTATTTTTTATAACTTGTTTTTTTAATAAGTATCCATAAATAACTGGAATTGATAGTAAGCTTACGAGTCTTGCTTCATAGCAAAGCTCATTAATTGCTACTAATTGTGTATCAGTATTTGCAAAAATAAAAGGAAATGTTAAAGGTTTTACAACTGGCATTCTAAATAAATATTCAATTATTCCAGCATAAATTCTTCCAAAAGTAAAGTTCATAGAATAAAGCATATTAAGCCCAGTTAATTGATATTTTGCACCAAATTCGAAGATATTATCAAATCTTATATAGTTAAATATCATTTGAAAAATTGCAAATCCACCTAAAGGAACAATTATAAATATTCCATCTTTTATTTTTTCTTTCCAACTTTTTTCTTTCATTGTTAGAATTAGCAGAAAAGCAATTATTAGATAATAAGCAATAAAAGTCGGTTTTGATAAGACCATTAGAGCTGTAGTTATTCCGAGTAAAATTAGTCTTGGAATTTTAAGCTTTTTATTGTTATAAATTGACATTGCTAAGTTTAGAGATATAAGTAAAAATGCAATTCCAGAACTTACTACAATATCATATTTTAATCCCCTTAGTAGTGTAAAAAGATTAGAGCCGAATAAAATTGAATAAAATCCTAGATAAAAATTACATAATGAAATTTTTTTAATATATCTTTTTACCAATTTTTTGTATAAGCTATATAAAGCTAAAACAGTTATAAAAATGTAAATCATATTGAAAATTTGAGAGTGGGTATATCTTCCAGTAATTAATCTAAAAGGTAAGATACTTGTGAGGATTGGAGCAATTCCAAAGTAGTTGTAATAATTTTCATTATAATAAGCTACATCATATAAATAATAAACTCCATCATTGTCTCGTTTTATCCAATCATAAGGATTTTCCATTTCTAGTAATTCTTTTGAAGGTTCTTCCATAAGTTCTACTTGTCCATTTGCTAAAGCTTCTGCTTGCATTAAAACAGAATTGCTTCTATCAATATCTTTTGGTTCAACAAAAAATGTTTTAAAATCAAATTGAAGTATTATATATATGAATACTAATAGGCATAAAATAATCAAATTAAGCTTGAAAATTTTGTCTTGTTTTTTAGAATTTGGGTTATATTCTTCTTTATATAAGCTTTCGTTTTTAACTTTCAAAATGAATATACTACATAAAAATAAAATCAAAAATCTAAAAAAATTAAAGTTAAAATTTGGGTGATTTAAAATAATATTTTTGATTTCTGATTTGTTTTCTGTTAAAAGGTTAATCTCAATGTCTTTGCAATTTGAATGTGTATCAAAATTTATATATTGTTTGTCATTTGCTAATAAAACTTTTGAGTTTAGTTCAATAATTTTACTATCAGTTTCAGTTGTATATACAATATTATATGTAACTTTGTCAGTTAAGTTTTTTTCGTATTCAATATAAATTCCAGTTACTCTTGTTCCGATATTAGAAAGTTTAATAGTATTTTCTTCTATTGTATAATCTTTTTTTAAATTTATATTTCCAATAATTAAAGTTCTAAAAAATCCATAATTGCAAACAAAAATCTCAATTAAAATTGCAATAATTATAGAAATAAAAGCAAGCTTATATTTTGATAAAAATTTTTTCAAAATGTTTTACTCCTTTATGAAAGATACAAAATCATAATACCATAAAAGAATATAGAGATACAATGTTTTTTATAAAAATTCAAAAGAAAAATTATAAAAGTATAGATAAAGATAAAAAAATATAGTATAATAGAAAGTGAGGAAATTAATGCTAAAGATATATTTAGATAATTGTTGTTATAATAGACCATTTGATGACTTAAAACAAGAAAAAATAAATTTAGAGTCAGAAGCTGTAAAATCTATTATTAATGAATATTGTAATAATAAAATTAAGATTTATACAAGTGATGTATTACTTTTAGAAATAAATAATATTAAAGATGTATTAAAAAGACAAAAGATACTAGAAGTTTATAAAAAATTAAATTTGGAAAATATAAGTTTTTCTAGTGAAATTATAAAAAGAGCATATGAAATAAGAGAATATAATATAAAAAATATGGACTCATTACATATTGCTATTGCCGAGAGTTCAAATATAGATTATTTTATTACAACAGATAAATTGTTAATAAATTCATCAAAAAGAGGGAATTTAAAAGTTAAAGTTATAAATCCAATAGAATTTGTTATGGGGGTGATTTAAATGGGAGAAAAATTAAAAGAATTGGAAAGAGTTAGAGAAAAAGGGCTGAAAATATTAAAAGACAATTTGAGTCCAGTAGAATTAATAGAGTTTCTTCAAATTATAAGTAATGGCAATGGTGATTATACAAAAGAAAAATATGAAAATATAGAAGATATTAGTATAGAGGATTTTGAAAAATATTTAGAAAAAAATGATTAATCCAAAAACTGTTCTCAAAACTGAGAATAGTTTTTCTTTTTTTATTAAAATTGAACTAAAAGAGTTCTAGTAAAATTTTAAAATCGTAGTAAATATACTTTTAATGTTTTGTTTAAATTTGCTTAAAATGCTGAATAATGGGGCTAAAAAATGTTAAAATAATATATTAGGGGGATTTCTCCTATATTATTTTGAAAGGAGTTACAAGTAATATGAAATTTGAAGAAATTGCAGATGACTGGTTAAGATATAAGAAAGCATCTGTAAAACCGTCAACATATTCAAATTATTATGGAGTAGTTCAGAAAAGAATATTAAGCAAGTTTAATGGAAAAACAGTAAAACAGCTCTTAAAGTATAATTTTAATGATTATGTTGAGAGCTTAATAAACAAAAGATTAGGTAATAAAACCATTCAAGATACAGTTATAATATTGAAACAGATATTAAAATATGCAAAAGCAAAATATGGCTTGGGGTTAAACATAGAACTCATAAATACACCTAGATTAGAGAACAAAGAAGTTTATATATTTAATCAAGGAGAGTATAATCAATTTAAAGAAAATTTATTAGAAAGTAAAAACTCTAAACATTTAGGAATGTTAATAGCGTTATTTACACGGTATGAGAATAGGAGAGGTTTGTGGGCTAACTTGGAAAGACATTGATTTTAGTAAAAAGTGTATATACGTAAGGAGAATTGTGGAAAGAGTAAGATTAGAAAATGGTAAATCAAAAGTATTAATTTTAGAACCTAAAACAAGAAAATCAAAAAGAATAATACCTATGCCTAAAAAATTATTAGAAAAGTTAAAAGAAATGTCAAAATATTTTGAAAATGAAGCTTTTGTAATAACTGGAAAAATTGATAAATATGCAGAGCCAACAAGTTATGAAGAACTATATAAACGAAAATTAAAAAAACTAAAGATAAAATATAAAAAATTTCATTGTTTAAGACATACGTTTGCAACAAAATGTGTAGAATTTGGGATGCCAATAAAAGATTTAAGTATGATATTAGGTCATTCAAGTGTAAGTACAACATTAAATATTTATGTTCATCCAAATCTACAATCTTCGGTAAAATATTTAAATCAATTATAATAAGATTTTTTGAAATAAAAAATAAAAAAAATTACAAAATGTAACTAAAAATAATAGATAAGTATTTTACTTATCAAGCATTTAAAAAAGGCACGAAATGTGCCTTTTATCTGTATAAAAGAGATTCTTTTTAGTATTAAAATTTATTAAAAAATAAAAAAAGAATTATGTTTTAAAAAGTCATAAAAAATAAATAAAAATTATTGACATCTTTATTTTTTATATATAAAATAATTATGTATATATGATTAATAAGTAAAATACTTATCAAGTATTTTTTGGTAATTTGCTAATTTTAGGAGATTTATAGAAATGAATGTATTAAAAAAAATTAAAGAAACTAAAAAAATTGAACCTAACTCTATAGTTTTTGTAAAATTTGGCTCATTTTATAATATTTATGATGAAGATAGTTTTATTCTGTCGTATTTGTTTGGATATAAAATAAAACTTTCAGAAAGTAATTATAGAACTTGTAGTTTCCAAATTACAAGTTCTAATAAGGTATTTTCAGAATTAGAAGAAAATATGATTAATTATTTGGTAATTGATAAAAAGTCGAATTTTGAAATAACGAAAAGAGTTGATTTCAAAGAAGAAAATCAATATAAGAATTTTTCAAAAATTGCTTTACCATATATAAGCCTAAAAGAAAAATTGGAAGTTTTATGTCAAAATATATTGAAAAATATAGATGATAGAAATTTAGATGCAAAGCTTGAGAACTTAGAAAATATAGAGAAAATCCTATATGAAAATAATTTAATAAGAAGTAAAAAACAAATATATTACAAAATGTAAAACAAATTTAGTATTGGTTATTTTTTTCTCCTCTTTTTTATTTAGTTATTATTTATAAAAAACTATAGAAAATGGAGAAAAATAACATATATAAGTCACATAAAGTAATACTTTCATAGCTTTACAAATGACTAAAATAAAAAAATAAGGAGGAAAAAAGAAAAATGAAAGAAAAGAGCAAAAAGGTTATTGTTTCGATAGCTCTAATTGTAATGATAATGGTAACAACGATGTTTGCTTTTAGTGGAAACGTTTATGCTTATTATCAAATAAGGCCAAATTTTACAGCCCTTAGAAATACTACGGCTCCAACTTTTTTTAAGGAGATAAGACGTATGGAAACGGATGAAGGTCCACTTGGACTTGATATGCCAGATAATGACACAAACATATATCAAGGATATGGTGCAAACAATATTGATATCCATTTGATTAGAAATTGTGAATGGGGAGTTGTTTCAATGCTTCAAATGTCTGGATATGGTTCAGGAAATGCTTCATCTGAATATTCATCTGGCAATGCTACAGGTGTAAAACAACTTGGTAATGATAATTATTGGGAATTTACAGCATCATTAGGAACTATAGATGGAAGTAAGATTTATACTAAAAATAATGCTGGTAATGACCAAGCTTATGCAAAAGAATTGGCTGATAAAAATGTAAATTTGAAATATATTGATTTATATTATCTTGGTGGAAAAGATAGTGATGAAATTATATATGGAAGAAGTGCTACAGATAGAGAAAAATTTTATAAATACAATTATAGAGGTGCTAATTCAAGCTCACTTTTAAATCACGTACGGTGATGCATATTACGAAGTAAGAAGTTGGCTTTCTGACGGTATCGAATACAGTAAAGCTAACACGTACCCGGACCTTCCGTTCTTCCTACGTGGTAACGCTAGTCTCGGTGGAGTGTTTGTAGCTGGCTGCTACAATGGCGTTGCCCTTTCGAATAAACGGAGCTCGTGCAGTGGTGGTCTGTGGCGCTGGACTTTAGTCTGTTTCGTGAAGCCTGATTACGGTTCGTACATTTATTTACGTAGACGTAATTAAGGCGAAGAAAAAATATAAATTATAAAAAATAGGTGTTATGCTGTAGTACGTACCCGGACAATCCGTTCTTCAAACGTGGTAACGCTAGTAACGGTGGAGTGTTTGTAGCTAGCAACAACAATGGCAATGCCAATTCGAATAAACGGAGCTCGTGCAGTGGTGGTCTGTGGCGCTGGACTCTTGTGTGGTTATAGCTCTGGTGGGGAGAAATTTACGGATTTTTCCGTGTGGGCTCACACATAAAAGAAGTGTAATTCCTTCCTTAAGTGGTAAAAATTTGAAATAAAAATAGCAGTACAAGTAACGAAAAAGCGTGAAAGTGAGGCTATTTTAAAAATTATTTTAAGAAAGACAAAAAATATGCCAAAAAAAGATAGCAGATTAATTGTTTATGAAAAGATTGATGAACTTATATTTTATTCTAAAGTTTTAGTTAATAAATATCCTAAATCAGAGAGATTTGACTTGTGTACAGATATTAAAGAGTCTTGTTATAAAATGTTAAAACTTACGATGTATGCTTGGAAAAGTGCTAATAATAAACCAAAACAGTTAGAATATTTAAAAGACTGTGATGTAGAACTTATGGTTTTAAAAACATTAGTGAGAATTTCATATAAAATGCAGTATATTACTGATAAAAACTATATGACTTGGTCAAATAAAATTTCTGAAATTGGAAAAATGCTAGGTGGATGGATTAAGTCATGCCAAAACGCGTAGACAATATATTTTATCAAAAAGTAAAATTTAGGAAGATGTATGAAGCATATCAAAGAGCTTCAAAGCAAAAGCATCAAAACAAAGAAGTAATTTTGTTTGAGATGGATTTAGGCTCAAATCTTTTAAGCCTTTTGAATGATGTATATTATGGAAGATATAAAATAGGTATTTACAGAAAATTTACTGTTTATGAACCAAAAGAAAGAATAATTCTTGCGCTTCCCTTTAGAGATAGAGTTTTACAACAATGGTATGTTGAAGAATTTATAAAGCCTATTTTCTTGCCAAAAATGATTAGTCACAGTTTTGCTTGCATTGAGAAGAGAGGCTCACATCTAGCTGTTATTACTTTAGAAAAATTTATGAAACGAAAGTATAAGGAAAACCCTGATTATTATATTTTAAAAGGTGATATTTCAAAGTTTTTTAATAGTATTGATAAAAACATATTATTCAAATTAGTTGCAAGGAGAATAAAAGATAAAGCCTTTTTAGAATGTACAAAATCAATACTTTTTGATGGTACACCAAAAAAGGGAATTCCTATTGGAAATTATACTTCACAATTTTTTGCAAATATTTATTTAAATGAATTAGATCATTTTATAAAAGAAAAGCTTAAAATTAAGTATTATGTGAGATATATGGATGATTTTATTTTACTTTTAGATAGTAAAGAAGATGCAATACTTACTTTAGAAAAGATAAGGAAATTTTTGAATAAAAATTTAGAATTAGATTTAAACAAAAAAACAAATTATTTTAAAGCTAAACAAGGAGTTACTTTTTTAGGTTATCATATTTATCAGAATAAAGTTAGACTTTTAAATAGGAATAAGAAAAAGATTTATAAAAAAGTGAAGATTTGGAATAAGCTTTATGAAGAAAATTCACTAGATTTGCTAAAAACTGCAGAAAGACTAAAAGCTTGGATTGGACATGCAAGTCTTGGTGATAATTATGAATTTATTGAAAAAATAAAAGCAAAATGTAAATGGTTATATAATGAGTAAAATATTTATTATGAAAGGAGCTAGTAGATGAAAAAATTTATAAGAGGCAAAAAAGGAATAACACTTATTGCTCTTATTATAACAATTATTGTTCTTTTGATTTTAGCTGGTGTTAGCTTGAATGCAATAATAGGAGAAAATGGGATTATAACTAGAGCTAATGAGGCTTCATTTAAAACAACTATGTCTAAGTATAAAGAAGATACTGAAATGTATGTTACTTTACGAGAGTCACAGGGAATGGCTGGTGAAGTTGATGATAATTATGCTAAAAAAGACTATATTTATTGTGGAGATAGAGACAAAAACGAAACATATAAAAATAGATTAGTTGATGCTAGAGCTTTAATTAAATCGTCTGCAGAAGGGTTTGATATAGAATATGGCCTTGAATGGGGCGAGATTACAGATATGGAAGAAGATTTTTTTAGAGAACATTTAGCAGTTGAAGCAGGAGAGCTTATTTGGTTTGCTAATAGCGAAAAAGACCAAGAAGTTAAATGGTGTTTAGATTTAGGAATTCAAGTTTTCGTTATAGGTCATGGCTATTTAACTGAAACTGGAGAATATGTTGTTGGTTCTACAGGTGAATATGGAAATACTGTAGGAAGTGGAGAAGATAAAGTTCAAAGTGGAATTTATTGTTGCGCACCTGATTTGAAAAATAGTTTTAATACTGGTGCTACATATTATGTGACATATTCAAATTCTGGTGATACTAAAATTGGTGACCCAATTTATAAAGATGCACCTTCTGATTGGTATGATTATGGAAATCAAAAATGGGCAAATATTGTTACATCTTCAAATGGACATTTAGCTTATTTTGTTTGGGTTCCAAGGTTTATGATGAAAATAGATGCTAATACAGGAGAAGTAGCAAAAACAGCAGATAATAAACTTGATATAAGATTTGTAGATATAGACAACAATTATGTTGGAAGCGAAGAATTAGATGATGCTGGAATGAAAGCTCAAGGATATGTTATTCCAGATGCATTTGAATTCGGTGGAGTAAAATTGTCAGGAATTTGGGTTGGTAAATATGAAATATCTGACCCTATTGAGCCAGTTGGATTTTCAACTACTTCAACAGAAAATAGTATATCAGTTACTGGACTTACTGTTGCTGGTAATAGTGAAGCAACAATCGATAGTGAGGATGCTACAAAGAAAAATATTAAAGTTTCAATAAGTGGTGTTGGTGACAAAGAAGGATTTCTTTCAGATGGTCCAATTACGATTGATGGATTGTCTCCAGATAATGAATATACTGTTACAGTTACAATTCCAACTAATTATTTAGAGCCTTTAGTTCTTAATAAAAAGGTTCGTACTGCAGTTGGCTCTATAGAACAAATTACAGCGCCAGATTTAACAGGATTTAATCAAGCAACGACGCATTATGTTACTTATAATGGTGGTAATGAAGTAATTGGAGATACTATTACTGTTAAAGAGGACCCATTGAAGATTGGCGATAGACAAGTTGCTGGTGATAATATACCACTTGGTTGGTATGATTATACTAAAAATTGTTATGCAAATATAATGACAGAAAATAAAGAGAAAGGTACACAGAGCTATTGGACTTGGATACCAAGATATGAATATAAGATAAATGATGAATTAAAGAGCGTTGATGTAGTTTTCATTACAGCAGATAAAACTAAGCCAGATGATGGATATTCAATTCCAGATGGATTTAAGTTTGGCGGTAAAGATTTAGCTGGAATTTGGGTTGGTAAAGCAGAGATATCTGATTTAGATGTTCCATCAGCATTTACATATTCTCAAGTTACAGGTGGATTTAAAGTAACTGCTTTAAAAGATTGTAGAATACCTGCGCAGAATTATACTGGTACTTTGACTAAGGCTGGTACTATGTACATAGTTGATGCTAAAAATGCTAGAGTTACAAGTTTAAATGTTAATGGTAACTTACGTAATGGACAGACATTTGAGGTTAATGTTGGGGATACGATTACTGGATTGGCAGCTGGACAATATACAGCTTATTGGACAATTACGTTTAATAAGAGTGATGGAACACAAGGCAGTGAGCAGTTAAGTTTAGCTATTACTGTAAAATAAAGTTATTTTAAAATAAGAGAAAATATGAATATGATATAACAGAAAGTTCGTAATATTTAAGATGAAATTTTTGAAAATTAAGTAAGAAGTGAGGGAATTTGCTATGATTATGGCGCAGCGTTTGAAGGAAAGTTATCCAGATACAATTTGTTTAGTAGAATGTGGAAAGTTTTATCGCTGTTATGAAAAGGATGCTTATATCATTTCATATTTGCTCGGATATAAATTAAATTCTACTTCTGCAAATGATATGGCTGGATTTCCAAATGGTTCTATAAAAGAAGTTACAGATAAATTGATGAGAAATAAAATTAATTATAAGATTTTTAAAGCAGATAAATTTTCAATTGAAGTTATTAATAGTTTTAGTGTAGATGATGAAAATAACTATGAGAATATTTATGAAAAATCTTATAGATATATAAAACTAGAATGTAGAGTAAATAAATTAGCTCAGAAACTGATTGAGAAAATTGAAAACAATAAAGTGGATGAAGTTTTAACTAAAGTTGAAGAGATTATTTATGATAATTTAAGTTGATTATAAAAAATAAAATGAAGCTTTTAAAATCCATTTAGTAAAAATATTGGTTTTATAGTATTTATTTTTTCTGAAAAATATGTTATAATAAATATGTAATTTATTATAAAGGAGATAAATAATGAAAGATAATAATGTTAATGGAAAAATAGCTTTTTTAAGAGATACATTTTTAGATGCAGAAAAAGAATATTTGGAAGAATTAATAAAGCAACCTGAATATAGAGATTTCATTGAACATTTAAACAGACATAATTCAGAAAGTTTGTGCTTAGAAGCTGTTAAAAGAATAACTGATATTGAAACAGGTAAAGTAAAAGAAGAAGATTTGGAAAGGGTTGAAAAAGAGATTACTTTGTTACTAGCCTCAATTCAAGATTTAGTAAGAGAAAGAATAGAAAGAGAACGAACAATAGAAGATGATTTTGAAAGATAAAAAATACTATTGTTATTCAAATGTTATCCGTAACCCTGTTTTGCGGGTATAAATGACAGGGAGCAAATGTTACTCGGAGCCCTACCTCCGACAAATAAATGCGTATGCGGACAAATATTAATAAAAGTCTACCTTTTCGGAGGTAGATTTTTTGTTGGAAATTGTATTATGATAGAAGAAATATTTATAAAAATAAAAAAGTTCTAATAAAACCTCTAAACGAATAGTATGGAGATATAAAGTTATTCGTTTGGAGGTTTTATGCTGTTATGAAGCAAGTATCAATTGAAGAGCGTGCAGTAAATCTAGCACATTATATTATAGATACAAAAGATACTGTAAGAGGTGCAGCAGCAAAATTTGGTGTGAGCAAAAGTACAGTTCATAAAGATGTTAGCCAAAGATTAATAAATATTAATTATGCATTAGCCTTAGAGGTTCGTAAGATATTAGATGAGAATAAAGCTGAAAGACATTTAAGAGGAGGAAGAGCTACGAAATTAAAATATGAACTTTGTAATAAAAGTAAACAAAATGTAATACAAATGAAAAACCAAGTGGAAAACTCTTGAAATAGTTGATATACTTGAAATATAGACAATACACCTACAGAAAATGGCTTTGACAATTAATATAATCCGTGTTATATTTTGATTAGCGTTGTCGCTACAAAATTTTATAGGTAGGTGATTATTTTTATGGGAATTTACAGATCAGAAATTTCAGATTTAAGAAGAAATATTGGAGAAAATATTGGCCAAAGAATAATTATAAAGGAGTCACCGGGAAAACGTAGTAAACCTCTTGAAAAGTCTGCAATTATTGAGAATACTTATAAAGACTATTTTAGAGTAAAATTTGAAGAGGTTAATCGTGTAGGTTCATATAATTATACAGACCTATTTACAAAAACAATTGAAGTTAAAATTGATAATGGAAATGGCTTTGAACCACTAATTGAGCCACAAATTGATTTTAAAAGAAGAAAAACAGCCGTATAATTTAAATAAAATTAGGAATTATTTTAAAAATCCTCCATATAAATGTTAGTAAAGACATTTAAGGGAGGATTTTTATTTATGGAAAAAATAAATATGTATACAAAAAAGTTGTCAAAGTCAAAAGAAATTGAGCTAAAACAAGATTTAATTGTTCCAGATTCTAAACAAGATTTATTTCAGATTTTAGATGGAAATTTTTATTGTTATTTTAGTAAAGTTGATATTCAGAATGGAAAAATAAACTTAAGTGGAAATGTTGATTCTTACATATCATATCTTTCAAGTAGTGAGGAAACTTTAGGCTTACAAGTAACCTTTAATTTTGAAGATAGTTTAGAAAATAATTCTATCACAGATAAAATGAATTTAGAATATAATATAGAAGTTTTGAAGCATGATATAAAAATTATAAATGAAAGAAAAATTAGTGTTATAGTTACTTTAAAGATTTTTTATGATGTTTATGGTTTAGAGCAAATTGAAATTTTTAACGATTTTAATGAAATTGATGATGTTCAAGTTAATTCAAAACTAATAAAATTTAATTCTTTAATAGGTGTAAATTCTACTCTTGCTAGTGTAAAAGAAGAAGTTAAAACAAACGGGGCAGATATTATTTCAGATATTTTGAAAGTCAATACAGAGATATTAAATAAAGAAGTTAAAATAAGCTATAATAAGGTTTTGAGCAAAGCTGATTTAATGGTCAAAATCTTATATTTGACAAAAGATGGAAGAGTAGAAGCTATTTCTGAAAAATTCCCAATAATGAGTTTTATTGATTTGGAAAATATTAAAGAAGAAAATATTTGCGCTACAGATTACCAAATTAGAAATATATTATTAAAAATAAACAATGGTGAAGAAAATTCTATTACAATTCAAATGGAATATGAGATTTGCTGTAAAGCTTTTGAAAATAAGGAGCAAGAAGTAGCTTGTGATTTATATTCTTTAAAATATGATACTGAGCTTACTACTCAAGAAGTTGAAATTAATAGTGATTTATCCACAAAACTTGGAAAAATAGTGGATATAGAAGAAAAAATTGAACTTGAGAATGTTAGAAAGGTTATAGATGTTTTTGGAAAAAGCAAAATCTTAAAAAACACTATTTCAAATGAAACGTCTAGCTTAGAAGGTGAAGTAGAATTAAAAATTTATTATGAGACAGAAAATAAAATAGGATTAAATGTTAAAATAGTTACAATTCCATTTATTTGTAAATTACAAGCTCAAGATGAATTTAACTCAAGTTTAGAAAATTTAGAATTTGATTTAAGTGATAAGACTTTGATGGTAAGAGGAAAAGTAGTTATTGATGAAAATAAGTTTGAGAAAAATAAAATAACTGTTGTTCAAGGAGTTACAAAAAAAGAGTTACTTGAGAAAAATGAGTATAGTATGATAGTTTATAGTATAAAAAAGAAAGATACTCTTTGGGATATTTCTAAAAAATTTAAAGTAAAACAGGAAAATATAATTGCTTCAAATGAATTAGAAGAGCCATATAATTTAAAGTTTGGCGAAAAAATGTATATAATAAGGTAGTTTGATAAAATGGATAAAATTTATTCTAGACCAAGAATAAGATTTAAAAATTTTAAACAAATGAATAAAAAGCAAAAATTAAAATTTATAATATATATGATTTTAGTTTTGCTTTTTATTTTTGTTGTTTTTTTTATAAAAGCTGCATATCCGATATTTGTTGCAACTTGTGAAAACTCGGCAAATTCATTAGCTACAAATATTTTAAATAAAGAAGTAAATGAAGTTATGCTTGTATATAATTATAATGACTTAGTAAATCTAGGTAAAGATGAAAATGGGAATATAACTTATATTGAAGCAAAAATAATTCCTATAAATGAGATAGTAGCTAAAATTACAAATAATATAAGAAATAAGTTAGATATGAATTCTACAATTTCAGTTAATATTAATTTAGGTTCTGTATCGCGGAATAAGTGCATTTTCTGGAATAAGCCCAAATTTTAAACTTGCTATGGAAAGAGCTGGGAATATTAATGCTAAAATTGATTCTGAATTTACTTCTGTTGGAATAAATCAGTCTATGCATAGAATTTATTTGGATTTGAGCTGCGTTGTTGGAATTTTAACTCCGTTCCAAACTATAAATGAAGAGGTTTCTTCAAAAGTTTTATTAACAGAAACTATTATAGTTGGTGATGTTCCTTCAACATATTATAATTATGATAATTTAGGTTTTGAGGACGTTTTACATACAATTAATTGATTAAAGTCTTTTATTTATAAAATCATTGAAAAAGAAAATCCTTTATGATAAAATTTATGTGTAATTTTTGTAAGAAAGTAAGAAGAGTTGTAATAATGAAAAAAGTTGGAAAATATATATTAGTTTTTTTAGTTATATTACTTGGATTTATTTGTTTGCTTATAATTTCAAGTTCTTTTCCAAGTTCTTTAATTAAGAAAAATGTGAAAAAATCTTCAGAGCTTTTAAGATTAGAGGGAAATAGAAAATAATGTTTTATTTTTGATAAATTTCAAATTCAAACGTTTGATAATTATTCAGACTGTTTAATGATAAATACGGCATATTCTATTGATAATAAAACTCCATTATATTCAGCTTTAACTGCTAAAAAAGACTATATTCCTAACGTAACTAAAATAATTTATAAAGATACGGTTGGAGAATTACATTCAAGCTCAAAATATAAAGAACATGATGAAGTTTCAGAGCTTATAGATACTGTAAATGGTGAGGGAGAGGAAAGTTTTGAATATGCCAAATATTGGCATGGATATTTAGTTTTCTTAAGACCATTGCTTCTAATTTTAGATTATGGTCAAATTAGAATTTTTTTAATGATTATTCTATCACTTCTTGCAATTTTATTAGTTAAAGAAATTGCAGAGAAAAAGAATACTACAATTGCAATATTGTATTTATTATCATTAGTTTGTGTTGAATATTTTTATGTTGGTTTAAGTTTGATAAATTCGGTAACATTTTTAGTAATGATGATTTCATCTTTAGTTTTAGCAAAAAGATTTGATAAGATAAAAAATTATGGAATATTCTTTTTTGTTGTTGGAATGATGTGTAGCTTTTTTTGTTTATTAGATACGCCACTATTGACAATTATGGGACCATTAATTATTTATTATATATATAAAAAGGAGAAGTATGAAGAGGACTTTAAAGATTTAATAAAATTTGGTTTATTGTGGCTTTTAGGTTATAGCTTAACTTGGGCTACTAAATGGGTTTTAGTAGATGCTTTTTATCATAGAGGTTTATTTGCTACAGCAATTGGACAAGTACTATATAGAAGCATTGGAAAAGATTTTGGCGCAATGTTTTCTATAAGCATTAATTTATTATATATGGCTATTCCAATAATGTTGATATTATTTATAATTTTATATTTGATTGTTAAATATAGAGAAAAAATTAATAAGGAAACTAGAAGAAGAGGAAGAATATTTTTTATAATTAGTTTAGTTCCAATAATTTGGTATGCTATTTTAAAAAATCATTCATCACATCATTCATTTTTTACTTATAGATTATTATTTATTACAATGCTTTCAATAATGTTGGGAATATTTTATATATGTGGAGAACCGGAAAAGTAAAGAGGAATAATTAATGAAGGAAAAGATAAGAAATAATAGATTTAATATTATAGTTTTTATTATATATGCAAGTATTACTTTTATGATGATAAAATTTCATGAATTATGGAGAGATGAGGCGCAACAATGGTTTATTGTTAAAAATCTTAATTTTGCGGATTTAATTAAGCAAATGAAATATGAAGGACATTTTTTGTTATGGTATTTAATATTAATGCCATTTGCAAAACTAGGTTTTCCTGTTATTACAGAAAATATAATATCATGGATAATTTCTTGTATTGCTGTTATATTAGTTTTAAAAAAAGCGCCTTTTTCAAAATTAACTAAAGTTTTAATAATTTTTTCTTCTCCATTTTTGTATTATTATTCAGTACATTCTAGAGTGTATTGCTTGATTTTGCTTGCGATAGCTTTATGCGCAATTACATATAAATATCGAAAAGAAAAGCCAATACAATTTATTTTATCGATTGTATTATTAGCAAATACTCATGTAATAATGTGGGGAGTTGTTGGAATAGTTCTTATAGAGTATTTTTGCGAAGTATTTAGATTAAGGAAAAATTTAAGTCACCAAGAAAAAAATAAAATTATTTTTGCATTTATATTAGGGATTGTTTTGTTGATATTAACAGTAATACCACTATTTGGTAGTTTATCAACTAATAAGAGTTTAAGAGCTGATTCTAAATTGGATTTATTAAATATTTCATTGTTTTTATTTTTAAATCCTTTTTTACAGTGTTTATATTGCTATGAATATTGGGTAAAGATGTATTTAATTTTGCTTTTAATAAGCAGTTTTGGATTTTTTATAGCTTTGTATAGTTTTAAAAACAATATAAAGTTATTCTTAAAAATAATTTTATCAGTATTATGGCAATCATTTATTTATACTTTTATTTTTGGAACTAATACTCATAAGTCAATAACATTAATATTAATAATATTCTTTTTTGTATGGACTTATAGAGAGAATGAAAATTATCAAAAAAAGAGTCTAAAGGAATATAAAACTATAAAAGCTGTTTGTAGTTTCCTTTTATTAATGAATGTTTTAAATTGTTTTATTGTTATGTTTTATGATATAAATTGCAATTATTCTTCTGGAAAAGAAATGGCTCAATATATTGATGAAAATATAGAAAGTGGAAGTATTATTATAAATGGAGATTTACCAGAGGTGTGTACTTCAGTTGCAATATATACAGATAAAGTGAAATTTTTTAGTGTTCAAGCTAAAGATTATTTTACTTTTGTTACTTGGAATAATGCTGTAAAGGAAAAATTAGATGAAAATTTTTTAGATGATATAAAGGAAATATTTGGAGATAGTGATAATTTATATTATATGTATATAAAAGGTAAAATTTCTAAGAAAAATGATTCAAAAATAATAGAAAAATTAGTTAAAGAAAAAAAGTTAACAAAATTGTATGAAAGTGAACCAGCTATTGATATAGAGGAAGCATATATATTATATAAGATAAATATATAAATTTTTTAAAAAATGGCTATATATAAAGTAGTTTTTCTTAAAAATGCTTGACAAATTGGAAAAATCGTAGTATTATAGATATGTTTTAAGAAGAAATTTTATGTTCTCACCTTATTTCGTTTAGATTATAAGGTTAAATATCTAGATTTTTACCTAATAAAAAGATATTTATTTGAATTTGACTTCTTAAAACAAGTCAAATTTTTTTATATTTTAGGAGGTGTTTTACTATAAAACAAGAATTACCTATTAATAGGCAAATAAGAGAAAAAGAAGTTCAAGTAATTGATGAAGATGGTGAAAAGCTTGGAATTTTTCCAATCGATAAAGCAATAGAAAAAGCTGAAGATAAGAATTTAGATTTAGTTTTAGTTGCTCCCCAAGCTAGCCCAGTAGTTTGTAAAATTATGAACTATGGAAAATACAAATTTGAACAGGCTAAAAAAGAAAAAGAATCTAGAAAAAATCAAAAGGCAGTAGAACTTAAAGAAATTAGAGTTACTCCAAATATTGGGTCACATGACTTTGAGTTTAAAAGTAGAAATGCTAGAAATTTCTTGGAATCAGGAAATAAAGTAAAAATTACTTTAAAATTTAGAGGAAGAGAGCTAAATAATATTAAGCTAGGAGAAGATACTCTAAATAAGTTTATTGAGGATTTAAGCGATATTGCAAGTCCAGAAAAAAAGCCTTTATTAGAGGGTAAAAATTTGTTTATTATATTGGCCAAAAAAGCTTAAATAGGTAAACAACACTTAAAACTTATAATTGTTTTGGATGAAAGGAGAAAGAAAATGCCAAAATTAAAAACAAACAAAGCAGCTAGTAAAAGATATGGATTTACTGGAACTGGAAAAGTAAAAAGAACAAAAGCTAATAGAAGACATTTATTAGCAAACAAAACAAAAAGACAAAGAATGACTGCTAGGGTTCAAGACGGAGTAGTTAGTAAAACTTATAATGAACATGTAAAAAAATTGTTACCATATCAATAGAATATGTGAATTGGATATTTAAGGAGGAATAAATAATGGCAAGAGTAAAAACAGCTAGAACAACAAGAGCTAGACATAAAAAAGTTATTAAACAAGCAAAAGGTTATTTTGGTGCTAAACATTATAGATATAGAACTGCAAAACAAGCAGTTATGAAATCTGGAATGTATGCTTATGTAGGAAGAAAAGACAAAAAGAGTGATTTTAGAAAATTATGGATTACTAGAATTAATGCTGCTGCAAGAGCAAATGGAATTACTTATAGTAATTTAATATCAGGTCTTAAGAAAGCAAATGTTACTATTAATAGAAAAATGCTTGCAGAAATAGCAGTATCTGATCCTAAAGCTTTTACTGAGATTGTAGAAATAGCTAAAAAAGCTTAAGTTATAATTTTATAATTATAGAATGGAACACTTGAAAAATGGCAAGTGTTTTATTTTTTTGTAAATTAGAAGAAACTATTTTAAATTTTTATCGAAAAATTTAGATAGTTTCTTTTTTTCTACAATACAATATGACATCTTTTTTTACTGTATAAGTTTATAATATCAAAAGAATGGTTGTTTATATTGATGTTGTGTTTTTAGAAAACTTAATTTTAGATTTTATAATTTTGTTAGCTGTAACTATTATTTGTAATAAAAAAATTCATTTGTTTCGTATGTTTCTAGCAGGCTTTTTAGGTGGAATATATACTATATATAGTTTAGTTTCTAAAAATAATTTTTGGATTTTAAAAATTATAATTTCGATTTTAATGATATTAATAACTTTTGGATTTAATAATAAGAAGAATTTTATTAAAACTTTAGGCGTATTTTATTTAACGGCAATAACTTTTGGAGGAAGCGCTTTTATGTTTTTATTTACACTAAATCCAAAAGAAATTATTTATAATTGTGGTCATTTTTTAGGTTTGTATCCTGTAAAGATGGCAATAATTCGGTGGAATATTTGGATTTTTCTTAATTGTTATAGTTGGAAAAAGTTTAAAAAAGAAGTTTTTAAAAGTTTGTGACATTGAAATTTTTTATAAAGGAAAGTCGATAAGAACCAAAGCTTTGGTTGATTCAGGAAATTTATTAAAAGAAGCAATATCTAATTTACCTGTTGTAATTGTAGAAAAAAATATTTTAACAGGATTAGTTGATAATTTTATTTTAGAAAATATTGAGAATATTTTATGTGGAAAATGGCTTGAAGAAACAAATCCAATGGCTTATGATTATAATTTTAGAATAATTCCGTTTTCATCTTTAGGAAATAAGAATGGTTTGTTATTAGGATTTAAGCCTGATTTTATTAAAGTTTTTACAGAAGATGAGGTTTTAGAAAAAGAAGTAATTATAGGGATTTATGAAGAAACCTTAAGTGGTGAATATAGTGCAATAATTGGTTTATAGGCAAAACCTTTAAAAACCTAAATTCAATTTTGAGAGGAGAGACTGATATGGATTTACTAAAAATGCTGAAAGATAGGATTTTGGCAATTTACAAAAAATATTTTGAAAGAGATAAAATAGAAAAGTTTCCTATTTTTTATATTAAAGGAAACCAGACACTTCCACCACCACTAGACCCTAAAGAGGAGGAGAAAATTTTAAAAGACTTAGAAAATAATGAAAATGCTAAACAAATCCTTGCTCAAAGAAATTTAAGACTTGTTGTTTATATTGCTAAAAAATTTGAAAATACTGGAATGGACTTAGAGGATTTAATTTCAGTGGGAACAATAGGACTTATGAAAGCTATCAATACTTTTAAGGTTGGAAAGAATATAAAGCTTGCGACTTATGCCTCAAGATGCATAGAAAATGAAATTTTAATGCAATTAAGAAGAACTACGAAAATTAAGACGGAAGTTTCGATTGATGAGCCTTTAAATAAAGATGGAGATGGAAACGAACTTTTACTTTCAGATATTTTGGGAACAGATGGCGATATTACCTCAAAAAGAATTGAAGATGAAACAGATAGAAAACTTTTAAGAGCAGCAATTGAAAAGCTTTCTCAAAGAGAAAAAGAAATTATGGAATTAAGATTTGGAGCAAGTTTACAAGGAAAGGAAAAAACTCAAAAAGAGGTAGCTGATATGCTTGGAATTTCGCAAAGCTATATTTCAAGAATTGAAAAAAAGATTATGAAAAAAATGAAAAAAGATATATTGAGTAAAACAGGTTAAATAAAAATAAACTCCGTAGTTTTAAACTATGGAGTTTATTTATATAATCTTTTTATATGAAGAAGTGCGCTTTTTTCTATTCTAGAAACTTGAGCTTGTGAAATTCCAATTTCTGAAGCTACTTCCATTTGAGTTCGACCGTTTAAAAAATCTTTTATCAATGATTGTTTTTTCTTTATCTGAAAGATGCTTTATAGCCTCTGATATAGTAATAGTTTCAGCCCAGTTTTCATCATTATTTTTCTTGTCTTTTACCTGGTCCATAACAAAAATTGCATCACTACTATCATTATAGACAGGCTCCTGAAGTGAAATTGGATCTTGAATAGCATCTAGACTCATTGCAACTTCTTCTTTATCAACACCTAAATCTTTTGCAATTTCTTCAACAGTAGGTTCCTTGTTTTGTTCTTTTAAAAGTTTTTCTTTTGATTGTAAAACTTTGTAAGCTAAATCTCTTATTGAACGGCTTACTCTAACTATATTATTGTCTCTTAAATATCTTCTAATTTCTCCTATAATCATTGGAACACAATAGGTGCTCATTTGAACATCTAAGTCAATATTAAAATTATCTATGGCTTTAATTAAACCAACGACTCCGACTTGAAATAAGTCATCTGGATTTTCTCCTCTTGTACTAAATCTCTGAACAATACTTAAAACTAATCTTAAATTTCCGATTTATTAGTTCTTCACGAGCTGATTTATCTCCATTTTTCATTTTTATAAATAATTCTTTGTTTTGAGTAGCATCTAATTTTGGCAATTTTGAAGTATTGATATTAGTAATTTCAACCTTATTTATCATAAATACTCCTTAAAAATTATTTATTAAAAGTATTTCCAAAAAAATGAAAAATATTCAGGCTTAAAGGTTGTAAATTATAAAAAATATTATTTTTTTCAATCTTTAATTTCTATTCTTTAAACTTTGCTTTTGCCATAGCAAGTTTGTTACTTTCAGCTTCGTTTGTTTTATACCAGTCTCTGTCTTTCATTAGGTTATAAATTTTATTTTGAATATTTAATTCTTCATTTAAGGCATTTTGAAATTGTGTGTGAACATCTTGAGATGTAGATTCAATCATTCCATGTAAATATAGGTCACAAACTCCTTTTACTATTAGCAGATGATTTTCCATTAAATCTTTATCTTCCATATTTCCTCCTTAAAGTAAATTTAAAAATTGATTAAATAAAGTTTCATGTTTTGTTTCAAGCTCCTTTAAATAATCTTTTAGCGTTTGATCTTGTAATTGATTAGAAGTGTTACAAGCACATTTTTTTAGAAATTGTTCGTGCCCTAAGGCATCTTCAACATATAAAAGTTCTTTGTCTGTCAAAACTTTAACCTCCTTTTAATTTTTTATTATTATTTACAAAAAACTTGCAAAATATGTATATAAAAATTTTTATATGAATTTTGAAACAAAAATATGGACATAATTGTCTTATAAATATAGGACTAAAATACTTATAATTTTCAAAAATAGCAGTTGCGTAAAATTTGACAAAAAGCTAATTTGCTAGTATAATTGTAGCGGATTGATATAATAAACAAGGAGCCTATTTATGAGAGATAGTATAAATTTTGGCATCGGATTTATTACTGGAAGACCAAATGTATGTAAGATTATTAACTCATATTGTAAATATTTAGATAGTCAAGTAAAAAAGGCAGATGTTGATGTAAATATTACAGTTTTTATATTATTTGATTTAGCTTATCAATATACGACCAGAACAGATTTCTATGGAATATTACCAGAAACATATAAATATATTAATATAAAATATATAACACCTGAAGAAGTTGATGAAACTATAAAAGTTTTAATGTCAAAATATAATTTAAAAAAATCTGAAGCAGAGTTATTTACAGGTAAGGGGTATGGAAAAGCTAGAAATGCTATTCTTTATTATGCTTTACAAGCCAAAATGAATTATTTGCTTTTTTGGGATGATGATGAATATCCATTAGCAGTTATAAGAGGAAAAAATAATGTAACTTGGAAAAAACAGCCTACAATATTGAAACATTTAAATGCAATAAAAGATGCTGATATTACTTGTGGTTATAGATGTGGAGTAATGAGCCCTATTCCATTTATAAAATATAATGAAGATTTTAATGAAACTATATATAAAACGTTTATAGAGGGAATTTCTAATGAAGTGATTTCGTGGAATGAGGTAAAAAAAACTAGAAAAAAAGATGGATTTTTGGGTTATGCTGATTCAAATATTTTAGATTCTTCTCCAAAAGTTATAAGTAAAAAAGGGGAAACACCTATTATTTATGGTTCTAATCTTTGTTTAAATTTAGACCATTTAGATAAAATTCCTGCGTTTTATAATCCTCCTGGAGCTAGAGGTGAAGATTCATTGTTTGCCTGTGCTACTGTTCCTAAGGAAACAAAGGTTGTTTCAGTTCCTGTATATCATTTTCATGATGGCTTTTTGAAATTTACAAATCTTATGAAAGAAAAATATCCTAATAAACCATTAAGTGTTGAATTAGATGATAATGGTATAGAGCAAAGATTTTATAAGGCTACTTTAGGATGGACAAAATATAAGCCATTATATTTTTACATAAATGATAATAAAAATTATAGAAAAATAATAGATAATTCTTTAAATTGCTTAGAAAGAAGTGTTGACATAATTTCAAAACAATTTACTACTTGTGATTTTAGAAATTTGATTTCAGAATTGCAAACTTATGATAAAGCAGTTGAAACACATTATAATGAATATTTGGAAGTAAATAGAATTTGGGATGAGATAAAATTTAAAATAAGAGAGGAAAACTAATATGGAAAAAATTAGTGTTGTTATTCCAGTATATAATATGGAAAAATATTTAGAAAAATGTATAAAAAGTGTTATGAATCAAACTTATAAAAATTTAGAAATAATAATAGTTGATGATGGTTCTACTGATAAGTCTGTAGAGATTGCTGATAAATTAGCAAAAACAGATTCTAGAATAAAAGTTATAAGTAAAAAAAATGAGGGAGTATCAAAAGCTAGAAATGTAGGTATAGATTGTGCAACAGGTGAGTATATTGGATTTGTTGATAGTGATGATTATGTTGCGGAAAATATGTTTGAAAGTTTATATAATTTGTGCAAAAAATACCATGCTGATATTTCAACAGAATCTTTTTATGAAATAAGAAAAAATAAAATTATATCATGTGCAAATTCAGGAAAAATACAATTATTAACAAGAGAAGAAGGACAAATAGAATTACTAAAAGACAGCGATATTCAAAGTTATCCTTGGAATAAATTATATAAAAGAGAATTATTTGAAACTGGAATAAGATATCCTGTAGGAAAAACATTTGAAGATATTGCTACAACATATTTATTATTTGATAAAGCAAACAGAATTGTAAGGCAAGAAAGGCCTATTTATTATTATGTAAGAAGAAATGATAGCATAACAGAAGATAGAAATTATTTAAATTATAAATCTTATATAGATGTTAATCTTGAAAAATTTACATATTTATTTGAAAAATATGAAGGAAATAAAAGAGTTCAAAGTTACAATGCTTATAATTTTATAATAAATATGATTTGGATGTATTGTTTAATAGTTTCATATAATATAAAAGAATTAGAGAAAGATTTTGATGAAATATTTCCATTTTTCTTAGAATTAGTTAAAAATAACAAAGAAGTTATAGATAAAGAAATGAATTTATTGAATAAAGCAATTTTAGATATGTTACTACTAGATAGACATTCTACAAGGTTGGCAATTAAAGAACTATATATGAGTGAGCGTTTGAAAAGGGAAGATGGGGAATCAGCTTTACAAATATAAAATAAAAAGACTAAAGTGTTTAGCTTTAGTCTTTTAAATTTAGCTTATATCTTATTTCATCGCCTTGAGCTTTTTCATAACCGTCATCATATTCTAAAAATCCATTTTTAGAATAAAAAGCTTTTGCTCTTTCTAGTCTGTGATAAGTTTCTAGAAATATGTAATCATATCCTATATTTCTGGCATAGTCTAAACATTGATTTAATAGTTGTTGAGCGATTCCTTTACCTCTGTGAGATTCTTTTACATAAACTTTTTTTAGTAAAGCGTGATTTTTTGAAACTTCGATAATTCCAGTTGTTCCAATGATTTCGTCATCTTCTATTGCAACCCAAAGTTTATTATTTCCCATAAAATATTCATCATTTTCAGAATTTAAAATATTATTACTAAATTGTTTGAAACCATATTCTTTAACAAGAATTTCATGAATTAAATTATTAACATTATCTTTATAATCATTAATATACTCTAAAATTTTCATTTTAACTTTCTCCTTTTAATATATTTTGCTTTAGAACGCAAAAAATGCGACAATTAGACTTTTATCGCACTTCTAGATTATGATTTTAAAAATATATTAAAAGGTTAAAACTTAAAAATCATTTATATTTTAGAATTAGGCGATTTAAGTCTATAAAATTAATATTCAATTTTGTCAAAGTCGGCCTGCCGTCGTCGCTATTACTCGATATATTATTTAACATTAAATCACCTTCTTTTTTTCATTGTAGCATAGATATTGCTATTTATCAACAAATTTTTCAAAATTATTTATAAGATAGTATCAAAAAGTAGAATTTAAAAATAAGTTTTATTTTAAATTTTATATCCATGCTTTTCATGTTCACATATTAATTTTTTTAATTTTTCTTTTTTATAGTCTCCTTGTAATCTCATAGCTTCGTAGAATGGTTCTAAATATTCTTTTTCAAATACAGAAACGTCATTATTCCAAGGTTTTATGTGTCCAGCAAAATGGATAATTAACGGTTTTTCTGGCAAATCTTTGTAATTTATTTCTTTAACAAGAGTATTATATTTAGAATCTATAATTTTAATTTCATCTTTAAATATTTTATTTAAGAAATCTTGATCAGGATATATAAAATATTTTTGATTTTCTGTTATTAATTTTATAATTTTTTCAGCGGTATAATTTTGTCTTATTTTGTCAACATTTATGATAACCATTCCTGCATTTACGTAAGGATAGTCAGGTGGAAGCTTTAACCTTTCTAAAGCTTCTGGTTTTATACCAATATCTTTACAAGCAATCCAAGTTTTTCCATCAAATTCCTTTGAGTATAGTTCAACAATATCACCAGTACAAACTATATCTGTATCAATATATAATATTTTTTAAACTTCTTTTGGAAGATAAAAAGCTACAAATAGTCTACTGTATGTTTCTAATCCAAAATATGAACCTACATTATCTGTTAAAGGGACATTTTCTAGTCCCGTAGTATTAAACTTTATTGGTATAAGCTTACCATTATTAGTTTTTGCAGTAAAATTTTTAATATATTCTAAATCTTCTATGCTTAATTCCGTTTCCACATACATTAAGTATATATTCAAGAATTTACTGCTGTAATATGTTAGTGAAGTTATTAATTCTTCAAGATATGGAAAAAATAATTTATTAGCTGATAATAATATATTTACATCATTCATTTTAAAGTTACTCCTTATATTATTGTGTTTCAAAATCTTTTTATAACACTTTTATTGTAACACAAATTTTGCTATTTATCAACATATTTTTTGAAATTATTTATACTATAAATATTGATACTATATTTTCTTGCTTTTTCTTTAAATATCTTTTATTTTCTAATAATTTCTTAAAATTTAAAAATGCTATTGTTTTTTGTTTTTATTATTGATAAAATAAATTATATACATATGATAAATGAGGATGATTAGGTTATGGAAGATAATAAAAAAGTTTTTAAAATTAGTTTAACAACATTAATATTAATAGTTACGGTAATTGTTTTATTAGTTGTTGTAATCATAATGGGATTTATGATGAAAGGTTTAAAAGGATATGCTGATGATGGAGATGAACAGCTTGGAGTTATTAGTGATAAAAAATTTGAAGAAAAAGAATTTGATGTAAAAAATAAAGTTGAAAATAAGATAGAAAATTCTACACTTAAAAACACAGTTTCAAATATAATTGAAAATTCAACCGATAATAGTGGAGTTGCTGAATATATTGGAAAAGTTGTTGAAAATAGAGGATATACTTATGATGCTCAATATACGGCTGAAAAAAAAGTAGAAAATGAATATGAAGCTAGTGATGGAAATAGTTATTCTATTTCAGATATTAGGGTTCCATTTATAAATATGAATTCAGAAGATGCAGAGACCTATAATTCTAAAATAGAAGAATTATATCAAGGATTTGTAAATGAATTTAAAGTATGTAGTGAAAATAAAAATAGTTTCATAAAAGTTGCTTATGAAACATATACAACATCAAATATTATTTCAATATTTATGGTTGCTCAAAGAGGAAAAGAGGGTAAAATAACAGAAGAATATTTTTCTTATAATTTTGATGCGCTTTCAGGAGAAATTATTGATTATGAGCAAGCTTGTAGAATTGCTGGAATTCAAAATATTGATGAAAGTGTTAGTAAAGCCATATCTAGTTTAGAGGACTTTGATGAATATATTTTAGATGATAAACGTATAGATAAGGAATTGATAGATGCTAGAAATGGAGAAATAGATTATTGCAAAAGTTTAATATATGCTTATTACCAGGATGATTTGTCAAATAACAGATTAGTGTACTTCTTAGATAACAATTTAAAATTAAATATTGTTATAAATGTAGTTCTTCCAGCAGAAGGAGGAAATTATGATAAGCCAGTTGTAATAGACTGATAAAATATATTTAGTAGGTGAAAATATATGAAACTAAAGGTAATTAAAGGAAAAGATGGCTTAGGAAATGAACTTTTAGAAGTAGATAGCCGGTGAAACCAGAATTGTAATTGGATTTGGAGAAGAAGAAGGAACAGGAGAATTATCAGATAGTATTAATCCTATGATAGAAGGATTAACTATAGGTGAACCTTCCTATGACGGAATTTTTGTGTTAAGAAATCCAGAACATTGCAATTTAATAGAATATTCTTTAAATAAGATTCCAATATATATGGAAAAAAGAATGAAAATGGCTTATGATGCTTGTATAGATTTTTTTGAAGCATCAGCTAAACATAAAATTGTAGAATATACTAATACTGAAACTATTAAGCTTAAAGATTTTAGTATAACTTCTTTTATTATAAACTCATCTAATTTAAATACACATATATTAAGAATTACTGATACAAAAGGAAAATCAATAGTTGTATGTGGAGATTTTAAAAATTATGATACAGCATATAGGCAAGATAAGTTGCGTGAGGCAATTGAAGCTATTGCAAAAACAGATTGTGTGGTTATAGATGGTAAATATTTAGGAAGAAAGCGGTTTAGACAACATTCCAAGAAAAGATATTATTAATAATTTAAAAAATATTATGAAATTTTATAAACAGGTTTTTGTTATTCAGTCTGAAACAGATTTAAGTATGACAGAAACTATGTATCAAGTTGCTATGAAAACAAAAAAGATTTTTATAGAGACTACATTACTTTGTAATTTATCAACATTTTCAAATGGAAGTTGCCCTAGTCCATTTGTTTCAAAGAAAGTTTATACTTACACACCATTAGTTTTGGAAAATAGAGATTTTGAGTTTAAGAAAAAATATGTTACGCCATTTTATATTAATAGCGCTGTAGGAAAACTAAAAAAAGAAAAATATGTAATGAATATAACTAAAGATATGATGCAAGATTTTCAAATTTTTGAAAGAGATGGAAGTTTTTATGATGCTTGTGTTATTATGGCGCAAGGAATTAATCCTAACAAAAAAAATGCGGAATTAGAAGAATTTATAAATATGTTAAAAACTAGTGATATAGATTATTATAGTATATATACTAATGGAAAAGTTAATATTAATGTATTAAATAATTTAATAGCAAAAATAAAGCCACAATTTGTTATTCCATTAAATTTTAGTGGGGAGAAAGATATTGGAAATCAAATATATAATTTCAAAATTTTAGAAAATGGAAAAAAAGAATTAGAATTTTAAAAATAAAAACGAGTAGATTTACTCGTTTTTATTTATTTCACTTCATTTAATTTTTTTGCTAAATTTGATTTTTTTCTAGCAGCTGTATTTTTTTTGATAACGCCTTTTGCAGAAGCTTGATCAATTTTTTTAACAGCATTTTTAAATGCTACTTCTGTTTTAGCTTTATCACCATCTGTTACAGCAGCTTCAAATGATTTAACAGCTGTTTTATAAGCAGATTTAACCATATTATTTCTTAAAGTTTTCTTTTCAATAACACTTACTCTTTTTATAGCTGATTTAATGTTTGGCATGCTCTTTTTGCACCTCCTTGTAAATTTCAAGTCAATTTTCTTTGACTATTTTAACATGTTATAGCAAAAAAAGCAAGTGTTTTGGCAAAATTTATGCAAAAAGTTGAAATTTACTTGAAAATATGAGGTTATTATGTTATATTTATAAAGGATAATTTTAGCTTATATAATAGAAAATTTATTTTTGTGGAGGTTTATGAATGATAGCTTTAGGAGCCGATCACGGTGGTTTTAAATTAAAAGAAGAAATAAAAAAGTACCTTGATGAAAATGATATTAAATATAAGGATTTTGGAACTTTTAGCGAAGAAAGAACTGATTATCCAATTTATGGAGAAAAAGCAATTAGAGCTGTTCAAAGCAAAGAATGTGATAAAGCTATATTAGTTTGTGGAACAGGCTTTGGAATGAGTATTGTTGCAAATAAATTTAAGGGAATAAGATGTGCTTCATGCTGGAATGAAGAAGTAGCTAAATTATTAAAAGCTCATAATAATGCAAATGCAATAGCTCTACCAGGAAGATTTATAAATATATCTCAAGCAGTAGTTATCTTGCGCGCTTGGCTTGGAACTGAATTTATGGGCGGAGTACACGAAGAACGCTTACAGATGATAAAAAAACTAGAAGACGAAAATATGAAATAGAGGAGTTTTAGAACTATGTGGGGAGACATTGCTATAGCGTTTACGATATCTTTTTTAGCAGCGTTTATGACTACGCCTCATACTATTCGCTTAGCTAAAAAAATTGGAGCAGTAGATACACCCAAAGATGAAAGGCGTATTAACAAAATTACTATGACAAGACTTGGTGGACTAGCTGTAATTCTCGGCTTTGTAGTTTCAGTAATTTATTTGCTGACAGTTATGAGTATAGAGAAAAAGATAGATTTACACCAAAATAATTATGATGTTAAACTACTTGGATTTGCGCTTGGCGCAGTAGTTATATGTGTGACGTGTTTTATTGATGATGTAAAAGGTGTTCCAGCAGTAGTTAAATTGATTGCTCAAATTATTGCGGCTTGTATAGTTGTGAAATCTGGAATATTGATAGATACTGTAAAAATTCCGTTTTTTGATAAAATTGCTAATGAAATTTTTTATAAAATATTAACAGTTGGTTGGATTGTTGGAATTACAAATGCGATTAATCTAATCGACGGTTTAGATGGGCTTTCAACGGGAATTACGCTTATTTCATGTGTATCATTATTAATTATTTTTTCATTAAGTGGTTCGCCACTAATGTCAATAATTTTAATAACAGCTTTAGCTGGTGCTTTAGTAGGTTTTTTACCATTTAATTTTAATCCTGCTAAAACATTTATTGGTGATACAGGTTCAAACTTTTTAGGTTATTGTTTATCAGTAATCTCAATTATAGGAATTGCAAAAACATATACAGCAATTGTAATTGTAGCTCCTATTATAGTTCTTGCGCTTCCAATTTTTGATACGATTTTTGCTATTTTCAGAAGAATTATACGAGGTCATTCTTTAAAGGCCATTGTTATGCCAGATGCAAATCATTTACATCATAGAATGTTAAAGGCTGGATTTACTCAAAAACAGTCAGTTCTTATATTATATGGAATTACAGCAATTCTTGGAATTTTTGTTATAATTTGGATAGATAGTGGAATTTGGAAAGCCTTATCATTTGCAATAATGGTCTTAATAATAATTTTAGTTGGCTATAAGGAATTTTTTAAACAAAGATTACTTGGAGATGCTGATGAAGAAATAGATAAGGAGAAAAAATAAAATGAAATTGATAGTAGGACTTGGTAATCCTGAAAGTGATTACAGTAGGACTCGTCATAATATGGGATTTAATGTTTTAAACTTGCTTGCAAAAGAGTATGAAATTGATATTTCTAGAAAAAAGTTTGAAGCCGAATATGGAACAGGAGTAATTGAAAATAATAGTGTAATTTTGGTTAAACCGCAAACATTTATGAACTCTAGTGGAAAATCTGTTATAGAATTTGTTCATTTCTATAAAATTCCACTTGAAGATTTAATTGTTGTTTATGATGATATGGATATTGATATTTCAAGTGTAAGAATTAGAAAATCAGGTAGTCCAGGAGGGCATAATGGGATGAAATCAATTGTAAACATATTAGCAGATGATAGATTTCCAAGAGTTCGTGTTGGGATAGGAAAACCAGTTTATGATGACGATTTAATAAATTATGTTATAGGAGCAATTCCAGAAGATGAAATTCCTAAGTTAGAAAAGGGAGTAAAAAAAGCAAAAGATGCAATTGTAGAAATTTTAAAAAATGGTATAGATTCAGCTATGAATAAGTTTAATTAGGGAAAGAAAAATGAAAGAAATATATATTTTAGAAGATGAAATTTCAAAGAAGATTTATTTAATCGAAGATAATGTAATTTTAGAAAGACATGAGGAACTTAAAGAAAATCCAATGCTTGAAGGCAATATTTATGTTGGAAAAGTAAATAATGTTTTACCTCGGAATGCAAGCAGCATTTGTTAATATTGGAAGTGGAAAAAATGCTTTTATACATTTAAAAGATTTGCTTCCAAAGGTTGATAGTGTTAAAGGTGAAGTTCAAAAAAAAGAAGATATTAGAAAAATTATAAGACCTGGTGACCCAATTTTAGTTCAAGTTACAAGAGATAAGAACTATAAGAAAGGTGCTAGGGTTACAACGCATATAAGCTTTACTGGTAGATTTTTTGTTTATATGCCAAACTCACCATTTGTAGCAGTTTCACAGAAAATAGAAGATGAAGAAAAGAAAAAAGAATTAAAGGAAATGGTAACTGAAATTCTTCCTGAAAATACAGGTGGAATCATTAGAACAACGTGTGAAAACGCTAGTAAAGAGGAAATTATAGAAGATATTGGAAAGCAAATTGAAAGATGGAATGACTTGATTAATGTTCAATTTGAAGATTATCCAAAGGAAATTTATAATAGTGGTGGAATTGTTAGAAAATATATAGTTGATAATTTAGACAAGGGCTTAAATAGAATACTAGTTTGCAATAAAAGTGTAGAAAAATCTGTTAAAGAAATTTTAAAAGATGAAAACAAAGATATAAAAATGGTAATAGATGAAAAGTATCTAGAAAAATATGATTTTGAAAATCAATTAAAAAAGATTGAAAATAGAAAAATTTGGCTTGACTGTGGAGGTTTTATAACAATAGACAAAACAGAAGCATTAACAGCAATAGATGTAAATTCAGGAAAATTTATTGGAAAAAATAATTTTGAAGATACTATTTTTAGAGTAAATAAAGAAGCAACTGTTGAAATTGCAAAACAATTAAGAGCTCGTGATATTGGTGGAATTATAATTATTGATTATATTGATATGTGTCTTGAAAAAAACAAACAAGAGATTGTAAAAATTATGGAGAAAGAAATAAAAAATGATTGTTCAAAAGTCCAAATTGAAGGATTTACAAAGCTTAATTTGTTAGAAATGACAAGAAAGCATGTATATAGTTTGTAAGAGGTTTTAAATAATGAATGTAGGATTTGTATCTTTACGGATGTAGTAAGAATTTAGTCGATACAGAAATGTGTATTGGACTTTTTAAAAAAGAAAAATTTAATATTGTTCAAGACGCTAAAGATGCTGATATTATTGTTGTTAATACATGTGGATTTATTGAACCAGCAAAACAAGAGGCTATATCTACAATCTTAGAAATGGCTGAATTTAAAAAAAACGGAAAATGTAAATATTTAATAGCGATGGGTTGTTTAGTTCAAAGATATAGGGAAGATTTAGAAAAATCTCTTCCAGAAGTTGATTTATTTTTAAGTATTGATGACTATAAAAATATATGGCTAAAAATTTGTGAATTAATAGGTATAAAGCCAGATGTTTCTAGTCAAAATACTTTAGAATATGAGGAAAGAATTATCTCTACTGGTGAGAAAACTGCTTATTTAAAGATTGCTGAGGGTTGTAGCAACAATTGTACATATTGCGCAATTCCATATATTCGTGGAAAATATATAAGTAGACCTTTTGAAGAAATTATAAAAGAGGCTGGGAATTTAAAAAAATCTGGGATTGAAGAAATAATTGTAATTGCTCAAGATACTACAAAATATGGTATAGATTTATATGATAGAAAAAGGCTTCCAGAGCTTTTAGAAGAAATTGCAAAAATAGGTTTTAAATGGATAAGATTTTTATATTCTTATCCTGAAGATATAACAGATGAACTTATAAATGTTGTAAAAAGAAATGACAATATTTGCAATTATTTTGATATTCCAATTCAACATTATTCAAATTCTGTTTTGAAGAGAATGAATAGAAAAAGTAATTCAGAACAAATTGACAATTTATTAGAAAAAATAAGAAAACAAATTCCAGATGTAGTTTTAAGAACAAGTTTAATTGTAGGTTTTCCAGGCGAAACAGAAGAAGATTTTGAAAAATTATATGAATTTGTAAAAGTAGCAAAGTTTGAAAAACTTGGAGTTTTTAAATATTCTAAAGAAGATGGAACTCCAGCAAGTAGGCTAAAAGAGCAGATTAATTCAAAAACAAAACAAAAAAGATTAAATTCTATAATGTCTTTAGAACAGAAAATTTCAGAAGAAAAATTAAATCAAAAAGTTGGAAAAACTTATGAGGTTTTAATTGACTCTATAAGTGATGACAATGAATACTATATTGGACGTTCTTATATGGATATTCCAAATGAGGATGGCGTAGTTTTCATTCCTAAAATAGAAAATAATTTAGTTGGAAAATTTGTGAATTGCAGGATAATAAATAGTTTAGGCTATGATTTAGTTGGAGAAATAATATAGTAAGGATTTAGAAAAGAAATATGAAGCAAATTTGGAAATTGATTATAGTTATTCCAATCGTTATTGGAATTGTCATTGCAGGTTGGATTACAATAAAAAATGAATCTAATAAATTTAATGAAAAAAATAAAATTCAAAATTTGTTTGGTAATTTGGCAAGTAAGCCGATTGAGATTACTAAATTTTATACTTATGGAACTTCTTTGAATATTGAAGGAAAAATATCTGGAATTTCTAAAGATAATTTTGAAGGAATTAAGCTTGTTGTAAGAGATGGCAAAAATTATGAAAAAAATTATTCTTTAGAATATTCGTTTGACAATGAAAATCTTACTTTTTACACTGAAACAATAAATAATGCTATAAATTTAGATGAATTAGTAACTCGGAAAGAAATATTATCTTCAAGTAAGAATTAAAACAAATAATAGTAAAGATTATAAATATTATACATTTTCAAATGTTAGTGATTATAAAAATATTGAGTATTATACAATAACAAAAGATGGAAAAAATAATAAAGTTGATATAAAATTTGAAAAGCAAAATTTTAATGGTAAGAATTATAGCTACTTAGGAATAAATGTAAAAGAATCAAAGCTTCCAAAAGGTGTATATGATATTGTTATAGATAGTGGTCATGGCGGAAGTGATAATGGTCAAGTAAGTGAAAATGTTACAGAAAGTAATTTAATGCTTGAATATGGTAAACTTTTAAAAGAAAAATTGAAAGAAAAAGGCTATAAAGTAAAATTATCTAGAGATGACAATAATACAGATAGTTTTACTAATACTAATATGTATGATGAAAATGGAAGAATTTCAATTTGCTGTAAGTCTAAAGCTAAATATATGATTTCACTTCATACTGATGATGAAGGTGGAAATGGAATTGAAGTTTATGTTCCAAATAATTCTGAAATGAGTTTAGCTGAAAAAATTGCTACAAATCTTTACGATTATACAAGTATTGAGTATTCAACAAATAAGTGGTATAAAGTAAAAGATGGATTATATTTGAAAAATTTTGATAACAATTCAATTTTAGAGAATGAAAAGAGTATGAAAAATCGAGGCTTAGAGCCTTATAATTTAACAGTAAATACTCCTAGATTATATACAATACGCGAAGTGGGAGGAATTGCTACAAATGCTTATGTAGACGGAAGAAATCCTAATTACAGCGCAAATAAATATTATAATTCTAATCAAGGAATAGAATGTTACCAAATTTCAATAGGAAGTTTGAAAAATAATAAAGATGCTCTTTTGACTGAAAAAGAGCAGATTATAAATGCGATAGCAGATGCTTTTTAAGATAATAAATACGAATGAATGGAGAAAAGAATGGAAGAATTATTACAATATGTTAAAAATACTTTTGATGAAAAGGTGTTGAAAATAATTTATTTTATGGAAAGAGCAAATCTTCTTATTTCAGAAATGAAGATAGACCAAGTAAAAGAAGGAGACCAAATAGTAAACAGACCATCACCTAATATAATAGAACTTTCATATTTAAGACTTTGCGATGAAGATTCTGATTTTAATCATAATATGATGGGAGAGGTATTTTTACATTATTTAGAATATATTTTAAGAGATATTAGAGCTAATTGGAGAATTGATATAAACAGATTAAATCAAGATTTAAGTTCAAAGTGTAATTATTGCAATATAAGCTTAAACTGTTGTCCAATGAAGGCTTTAGGATATATTAAGAAGTGTATTAGAGATGCAAATGTTAATGAGCAAATGTTTTTCTATAATTTAATGCAACCAATAATTCCTCAAAGTGAAGGAAAAAATGATGAGTTAGAGGCTGGAAGTATTGCAGATAAAATTTTATATTTGTGTAAAACACCGCTTGACATAAGAGGAGCTGAATTTTTATTAGATACTGGAAGTGTTAGAATTACAGGAAAAGATTATGGAAAAATTTATTATAAAACAATTGATTTTGAATTAAAAAAGGTTTCATTTATAAATAATTTAACTGATTATTTTTGCGAAGATGGTGGAATAAATGGGGTTTTTGATATTGCAAATCCAAAAGTTTCTAAAGGATATTCATATATGTTTGATTATAATCCAGTAGAACTTGCTGTTGCAATTAAAGATTTATCAGAAACTTCTAAAGTTAATTATAATTTAGTATTTAATAAAATTTATTCAAAACTTGGTAAATTCGAAAATATTTCAAAGCTTGCTTATTATAATGAATATATGAATAAATTAGATGTTTCATTAGATAATAATGAATCTATAACAAAGGATATAAAAGAAGTTTTGACATATATTAGAAATTACGACAAAAATGCTAAGCTTCCATATATTAAATTTGATTTTTTAATTTATACTAAAAATTCAATGATTTTAGATAATATTGTTTCAATTTTAAACAAGTATTGTAGGACATATAATTATTTGTCAAATAAAAATATTACATATGTTGATGTTGAAAGATTTATTATGAGGGCAAAAGATAGTTTTGATGTTATTTGTCAGTTAGAAAGAATTTATAATGAAAATGATTTTGTAATTTTTGCAAATATTGATAAAGCTATAAATATTAATGAATATAGATTAGAAGCCTTTTTCCAAATGGTTCCAAAGCTTTATGATAGAAATAGAAGGTCAATTACGATTTATAGTGGAGATAGAAAAGTTTTAGAAGGCTTAATTAAGAAATATGATGCTGTTACAGAAATGTTTAATCACGTTATTGATACAGGAAGCTATGAGGCTGAAACTATAAAAGAGAAGCTTTGTAAGAGAATTAAAAAGGTTGGAAGTTTATCAAGTTTAGCTAAAGATAAAATTAGTGAATATGTTGATAAGAACTATAAACAGGGAACTCAAAACGAAGCTGAATTTATTGATAAAGCTTATCAAGCTATTGTTTTTGATAAGTTTAAGACAGAATATGATAATGAAGACATAAGACCTGAAAATATTGATATAGAAACAAATGGACCTAAATTAGATGAAACTTTAGAAAAACTTAATAATTTAGTTGGTATTCCAGAAGTAAAATCAAAAGTTAATGAAATTATGAAGTATTTGGAATATCAAAGAAAAATAGGTGAGTCACAAAATATAAATTGCAATATGGTGTTTAAGGGAAATACTGGAACTGGAAAGACTACTGTTACGAAAATTATGGCTGAAGTTTTACAAGCAATGGGAATTATTAGAACCAGTAAAGTTATTGAAATTAGTGGAAAAGATTTAATTGGAAGTCATCTTGGAGAAACTGCTCCAAAAACTGGAAGAATTGTTAAAAACGCTGTTGGTGGGGTTTTAGTTATAGATGAAGCAAATACAATTATGGCAAGCAAAGGAAATGCAGATTATCCAATAGAGGCAATTACAACTCTTTGTGAAGGAATGGACAGATATAAAGAAAATTTGGTTGTTATTCTTTCTGGCGAAACAAAAGAGATGAGTATTTTAATCTCAAAATATCCAAGTCTTGCTTCTAGAATAGGATTTGAAATAGGATTTGATGATTTTACTGTTCCAGAGCTATCAGAAATTTTCAAGATGAAACTTAAAGACAAAGGATATACAATTGAGGAAAATGCATTAAATAGAGTTATAAAAAATATTGAGAGAGCTAAAATTGCTAGAAACTTTGGAAATGCAAGATATATAGATAATTTAATCGAAAAGATACTTTTGGCTCATGCTTGTTTAGGTGAACAGAATGAGAAAAATCTTAAAAATATAGTAATTCAGGATGTTGAAAATGCTGAAAGTTCTAATGTTGACAAGACTAAAAGTGTAGATGAGATTTTGAAAGAATTAAATTCATTAATAGGACTTAAAGATATTAAAAATGTAATAGATGGATTTGTTTCAGTTCTTGAATTTAATAAAAAGCTAAATCGTAAGACAGATTTTAATATGCATATGATTTTTAAAGGTAATGCTGGAACCGGAAAAACCACTGTTGCAAGGTTAATTGCTAATATTTATTATTCATTAGGATATATAAACAAGAATAAAGTTGTTGAAGTTCAAAGTCAAGATTTAATTGCTGAATGGTTAGGGCAGACTGGTCCAAAAACACAAGCTGTTATTGAATCAGCTTTAGATGGTGTTTTATTTATTGATGAAGCATATTCTTTAATGGAACATAGGGGTTCAAATGCTAGTTATACTGCTGAAGCTATTGCTACATTATTAAAAGCTATGGAGGATTATAAAGGAAGGCTAATTGTAATTTTTGCTGGATATACAGAAGAAATGATGCAATTTAGAGACTTAAATCCAGGTTTGAAATCAAGAATTGGATTTGAGCTTACATTTACAGATTATACAGTAGATGAACTTGTTCAAATATTTGAGAAAAAAGTTCATGACCAAGAATTAGAAGTTGATAAAAAGGCTTTAAATAAAGTTAAAAAGATTGTTGAAGAGGCTAAAAAAGTTGAAAACTTTGGTAATGGTCGTTTTATTGATAATATGGTTCAAAAGGTTATTATAGAACATGCTAAACGAATGAAAGATGAAAATAATTTAGATGTTTTAAAATTGATTACAGAAGAGGATATTTCTAGTAACATTAAACCAGAACGTTCAAAAAATAAGATTGGATTTTAAAAGGTACAAGCTAATTTTATATGGGTGTTTAGTGAAATTTGATATAAATAAAAAAGGCTATAAAAGCCTTTTTTATTTGTTGTAAATATACTTTATTATTCTGGTTCCACAACACCAAAATTCTTTCCATCATTTAATTTGTAAATAACGCAAACTTTACCATTTGAACTATCAACAAATGGCAAAAATAAACTATTCGTTTTCTCTTTTAAAATTATTTTAGCATCTTCTAAAGATATTGGCTTTATATCATAGTGTAAAGTTTTAAGAACTTCATCTTCAACTCCCATTTCTTCTTCGCCAGTAATTGTAATTTGTTTAATAGAATTATCTTTTTGCATTTTTTCTTTTTTTGTCTTAGCTTTTCTAATTTGACCTTCAATAATATCTATATCTTTATCTATTGATGCATATAAATCTTTATCTTCTGTTACAGCTTTGAAAGAATTTCCTCCGACAGAAATATACATTTCAGCTATTTGATTATTTCTTTCAACTTTAGTTTTTACATTTGCCAAAATTTCTTCGTCACCAAAATACTTTTCAACTCTAGTTAATTTTTCTTCAATGTAATTTTTGATTGCTTCTGTTGCTTTTAATTCCTTGTCTGTTATTGTTAAATTTATCATAACAATCTCTCCCTTCTATTTTGCTATTTTTATAGCTAACTTCATTTTATCAGTAAGTAAAAATAATTGCAAGCAATTTTTTAAGCATTTTCTGTCATAATTGGTATAACTTGTTTTTTCCTAGAAACAACTCCTTTTAATAAAGCTGTATTATTTTCTAATTTAACTCCATAAGATTTTTCAACTAAATCAGCTCTTTTTCCCAAAGCAATAACTTGGGAATTACTATTTACAATGTCTGTAATTAGCAACATAAACAAGTCTAGACCTTTTGACTCAATTTGCTTATTCATTCCAGCTTCTAAATCAGCTTTTAATTCCATAACTTCTGGAATTGAAGCTGTATTTACTTGATTTATAATTACCTTAATATCTTTTAGGCTTGTTTGTTTAGCATCTAAAGCTAAAATTTCATCTATAGAAAATGAACTTAAGTCAGTTCCAGCTTTTAGCATATCTAGACCGTATTTTTCATAGTCAATTTCAGCAATTTTTGATAGTTCTTTAACAGCTTCTACATCTTCTGAAGTACAAGTAGGTGACTTTAATAGAAGTGTATCAGATATAATTGCTGATAACATTAATGTTGCAATTTTTTTGTCAATTTCTACATTATTTTCTTTATATAGTTTATACATAATTGTCTCTGTGCATCCGAACAGGCTCTGCTCTATAATACAATGGATATGATGTTGATAACTTTACACAATGATGGTCAACAATCTTTAAAATATTTACACTATCTAAATTAGAAATTGATTCTTCTGGATTATTGTGGTCAACTAATATAACATCTGAACCATCTAGAATATCTCCATCTTTTAAAATTTTTGGAGCTGAAATTCCTAAATAATTTAAAACATATTCAGTTTCTTTATTTGGAGTTCCTAAAGCGCAGGCTTCTACATCTCTTCCTAACTTTGTTTCCAAGTTTGCCATAACTAAACTTGATGTAATACTATCTGTATCTGGATTTTTATGTCCAAAAATATATGTCTTTCCCATAATTTTTCTCCTATCTTTTTAAAATTCAATTACATAATATAACATTTTTTATCAATTTTCAATATAATTTATATGATTTTTTTGTGAAACTTATGATAAGGCTATATTTTTCGTCATAAAATAATATGGTTACGATTATTGTCCTACTTATACTTGCTGGAGTCTCACTAAATGCGATAATTGGAGAAAATGGAATAATAACTAAAGCTCAAAAAGCATCTATATTAAATAGTTGCGCAGTGCTACAAGAATATTTAAATGAAACTTATGCTGTTAGAAAAATTGATGATAGAATTGGTGATAGTGGAGCAATTGAAGAAGCAATTACACCAGTAGATGAAATGATAAAACTTTATCCAGAATATTTTTTCTATAATGGATATTATGATTATGCTATTTTTGAGTATGAACATAAAGATAGTTCAGGAGCTCAAAGAGTAGACTTTTTAAAAATAAGATTAATAAATAAGCAAAATTTAGATGAAAGTATAAGAAAACAATTAGTAGGAGGAGATGCAGGAGGAAATAAAAGAGAGTCATATTTACAGTTTCAAGATGTATATGGAGTAACAGAAGATTTAGAGGTATTTTATTGTGAAAATGGAATAATGTCAGCGATAGGAGCGAATTGTTTAAATTCAGGATATTTAGATGCAAGCAAAGTAATATATGATGAAGAAAGTGCATTATCAAAGGCATTAGGAGAAACGACAGGAACAAGTAATAGAAATTTAACACTTTCAGATTTAAGAAGTATAAAAGAGCTAACAATAACAAATAATTCAGGAGTGACAGACTTAAAATTTTTGTATGATGTACCCAATTTAGCAAAATTGACAGTAAAAGATTATACAGGAAGTTTGAGTGGGTTAGAGAGCGCAAATAATTTAACATATTTATATTTTGATAATACAGGAAATATAATGAATATAGATTATACGGGCTTGAGTGGAGCAACAAATATAATAGAGTTACATTTTTTAAAACCAACAGATGAAGAAATAAATAAAATGTGTAAAGAAATGAGCAAAGGTGATTATGAAAAATTAAGTTATATGCGCCTTTTTGGAACTGAGTTTGGGTTTGGGGGACAAGCGGATATTAGCCAAAATTGTGAGAAGCAACATACTGAGAATGAGTATCATTCCACACTAACAACTGTGAAAAGCTTAAACATGTTAAGTCAGAAAACAAAACAAGCGGTTAAGACTTTGTATTTGACTGACAACGTATTAATGAATTTAGATGGAATACAAGAGTTTATAAACATTACAAAACTATATGTTGGTGGGAATAATATGGCGGATGCTTTAATGGGGGAAAACAGTGATAATTTTGTATTGAGCACATACATTTCTAAAATGCCAAATCTTTCGGTCTTATTTTGTCCTTATAATAAAATTTCAGATGCTGATTTTAATAATATAACTAATACAAATATAGAGTATTTGCATATTTGTTCGGTTGATACTTTGACTGAGCTCGCGCTCATTACAAAACTGCCAAAATTAAAAAAATTGAATGCGGTAAAAAATTTGAAGTATGTTTTGACAGATGAAGTTATAGCTAAATTAATTTCTCTTGAAGATTATTATATAGATTTAATATATGGTAACCAAATTAGTTTAGCTAATATTGGAAGTTTTGTATTTTTGAGTAGTGATGTTACAGATGAACAATTTTTAAAATTAAAAGATCAGACTCAAATAGAAATTTTAGAGATTACTAATTGTAATCAAGTTTCAAATAGTGTTTTGCAAGAAGTGTTGGGAAGTTTGACTGGACTTAAAAGATTATATGCAGATGGAACGCAGTTACAAGATTTTAGTTTTATAAAACCTGAAAATGATAAATTATTGCTTGCTTCTGTTTTGAATACTAGCATAGTTGACTTGAGTGGGCTATGGAATTGCAGTAATTTTGCTGGATTGAGAATAAATACACCTAGTTTGAACTTAAAGCCATATTCCAGTTTAATAAGTAATATATGTAGTAAAGCTTTTGCAAGTAACGACAAGTATAAGGGAGGAACTTATGCTCTAGGTGGTATAACAACTACTAATGAGATTTTATCTACTTTAAATGGTACGCCAGAGAATATAAATCGTGAATTTACTTGTTTTAACATTTATGGTGGTTTGGGGGGTAAGAGTATTGTGGATTTTACTTATACTGGGTTAACAGATATTTATCATATGGTCGGTGGAAGTTTTAAAATTCCAGCTTGTATAAAAAATATAGGACATGGCGGACACATAAATGCTTTAGTGGATTATTCAAATGTACTTATGGCGGATTCATGTGATGTTGAGATTTCCGGCTCGGCTCAGAATACAACAACTTTTCAAGGTTTCAATGAAGTTATCTTTCCTAATTATAATGTTATAGATATAATTGGTTCATATACTAAAAAATTAAATATTGGAAGGGGCCATAGAGATAGTTATATAAGTGGTGATGTCGATATTCCTGCTATTCTTACGAAAGCTTCAAATTTAACAGAACTAAAATTATATGGAGTAAAAGGTGTTCAAGATGCTTCTATTTTTAAAGATGAAAAATTAGAAACTTTGATACTAGATTATTCTACTATATCAAAATTAAATTTAGTTGATGCAACTGAAAGTAATCTTAGTAAAAGTTTAAAAACGTTAACGATAAAAAATAGTTCACTTAATGGTTTAGATGGATTAAATAATTTACCCAATATAACAACACTTGATTTATCAAATAATGCACTGGAAAACTATATATCAGTTACAAAAGGAGAGAAAAAAGAAACAATTTCAACAAGTCAATATATTGTTGATTCATTACCAGAATTAACAAAAGTAACTTTATCAGGAAATAGTGGTTTAGACAATTTTAAAGCATTGACAGAAAAAGGTTTTAGAGAAACTGAATCAGGTTCAAAAATATTTGTTAAAGAATAAAATAAAAATAACTATCCTTAATTAAAATTAAGAGGATAGTTATTTTTTTATAGTTTGTTATATGAAATTAAAAAAATTTTATTAAATCAGCGATTTTTGTTTTTTAAAATTGTTAATACTAGAAAATATAGAACTCGCAAGATACGACAAAACTAGTGGATTTTCTTTGAGGGAATAATAATATGTTTTATCGAATATATAATTAGCTTAGACAAAATAAATGTAGTATTAAAAAGAAGAAAGTTTTGATAAAATAGGCTTTCTTCTTTTTGCATTTTATGAGATAAAAGCTGATTTTACGAAGGAGGGAAAATATGAAAATTAATCACTATTTAGAAGAAAAGATGCTAAAAGTTTATATAACAGAAGAAATTGATCATCATACAGCTTCTATTATAAGAACAAGACTTGACTATGAAATTTCAAGATTTAGACCAAAAAAAGTTGTTATTGATTTAGAGAAAGTAAAGTTTATGGATAGCGCTGGAATTGGTTTAATTATTGGAAGGTTTAAGGTTACTAAAAGTTATGATGGAATTTTAGAAATTGAAAATGCAAATGAAAAACTTATGAAAATATTTACAATGGCTGGACTTCCTAAAATTATAAGTTTTAAAGAAAATAAGAAAGAAGAGGTTATTTAAAATGGATAATTTAAAAAATGAAATGAAATTAGAATTTTTGAGTAAATCTGCAAATGAGGCTTTTGCAAGAATTGCTGTGGCATCATTTGCTTCACAACTTGATCCAACAATAGAAGAGCTTGCTGATATAAAAACTTCTGTGTCAGAAGCTGTTACAAACTCTATAATTCATGCGTATGACGGAAAAGATGGAATCATAAAGATACATAGTAAATTATATGATAATGAAATTGAAATAGAAGTAGTTGATACTGGAAGTGGAATTGAAAATGTTGAAGAAGCAAGAGCACCATTATTTACAACAAAGAGCAATTTAGAGCGTTCAGGAATGGGCTTTACAATTATGGAAAATTTCATGGATGAGTTAAAGGTTGAATCAATAGTTGGCCTTGGAACTAAAGTTTATATGAAAAAATTGATTAAGACTAAAGAATAGGAGGAAACTCTAAATTGAGAACAGATGAAAAACATTTAATGAGTGAAGTACAAGCTGGAAATCAAGAAGCTTTAGAAATTTTATTAAGACAAAATAATGGACTTATTTGGTGTGTTGTAAAACGCTTTTGTGGACGAGGATATGATTTGGAAGATTTATATCAAATAGGAAGTATTGGTTTTATAAAGGCAGTTAGAAGGTTTAATATGGACTTTGACTATAAGCTTTCAACTTTTGCTGTTCCATATATAATGGGTGAAATTAAGAAATTTATTAGAGATGATGGGATGATAAAAGTAAGTAGGAAAATAAAAGAATTAAGTATTAAAATAAAAGAAATTGAAAAAGATTATTTACTAAAAAATGGAGAAACTGTTACGATTAAGGACTTGTCTAGTATTTTAAATGAAAGTGAAGATGATGTTTGTAGCGCTATTGAAAGCGGAAGACAAATTGAATCAATTAATGAAGTCTTTGTTGAAAATGGAAAAGAAGAGAAAATTGAAAGAATTATTGGAAAAGAAGATGACCAAAACAAAATTGTAGATAAAATTGTTGTAAATGACATGGTAAATAAACTTTCTTTTAGAGATAGAACTATAATTAAACTTAGATATTTCAAAGAAAAAACACAGGTACAAGTTGCTAAAATTTTAGGAATTTCACAAGTTCAGGTTTCTAGAATAGAAAAGAAAATTTTAGATGATATGAAAGAAAAAATGGTTGGGTGATTTTTAAATTGCGAAAAAAATTTAAGAAACTTTTGATTTATGTTGTTTTTGTTTTAGTCTTTTTAAAAGCTTTTCAAGTAATTTTATTACCAAAAACATTGCCTGCAGATTCGGAGGATGAATTGCCAGAAAGATTTTTATATAAAGAATTTGATTATGGAGATTATAAAACTGTAAAATTATTACATACTGATACAGGTGAGATAGAGGAACTTCCACTTGATATTTATTTATATGGAGTTGTAAGTGCTGAAATGCCGGTAGATTTTGAGATGGAAGCTTTAAAAGCGCAAGCTATAGTAGCAAGAACATATACAATTTATCAAATTGCAAACAATAAAAAACACGAAAATGTTGGAGCTGATATTTGTGATAGTTCACTTTGCTGTCAAGCTTGGATTTCTAAAGATAATAGAATGGCAAGATGGGATGAAAAGTTAAGAGAGGATAACTGGATAAAAATTGAGAATTCTGTAAATTCTACAATTGGAAAAGTTATATTGTATGAAGGGCAACCGATTAGAGCGTTTTTCCATAGTAATAGTGGTGGAATGACAGAAGCTTCAAGATATGTTTGGGGTGGAGATTTCCATTATTTGCAAGCTGTTGAAACAAGTGGGGAAGAGGCATATTCATCTTATCAGTCTGAATTAAGACTTTCTAAAGATGAGCTTATTGTTAAAATGAAAGAAAACTTTAGCGATTTTAATATTAATTTTGATGAGGAAAATTGGATTCAAATTTTAGAAAATACGGAAACTTCTCGGAAGAGTAAATCAAATTAAAATTGGAAATAAAGTTATTACTGGAAATCAAGCAAGAACAATTTTTGGACTTAAATCAACTAAGTTTGAAGTAAATGTGGATGGAGATGATATTTGTTTTTCTGTTTTAGGTTATGGTCATGGAGTAGGTTTAAGTCAATGCGGGAGTGATAGTCTTGCAAAACAAGGAAAAATAGCAGAAGAAATTATTCATCATTATTACAAAGATGTGGAAATTAGTGAATAAATTTCTAAAAATAGTAAATACTTCTAATATAACTTAAGAAGAGAAAGGAATGATATTAGAAGTGAATAGAATGGTTAATGATGAAAAAAATAAGAAATTTTTTATGATTGTTTTTTGGATAACTTTTGTGGTTGCAATTGCAGTATTTATAGGAATTTTTGTATCTATAAATAACAGATTTAAACAAGCCTCTGATTTAGGGTTACTTACAATAAATACGACAGAATCTGTTGTTCCTAATGATTATGGAACAGTAAGAGCAAGTTCTTCACAGGATAAAACTGTAAACGAGGTTAAAAATCAAACTGTAAATCAAGTTACAAGTGGACTTCCAATAAATGTTTCAGCTGGAAAGACAAATTTAGAGTCAGATGATACAGTTGAAACTCCAAAGCAAACAAGTAGTGTGATTGATGAGCCACAAGTAGAAGAGAAAAAAGAACTATCATTTATTTCTCCAGTAGCTGGAGAAATTATAACTGATTTTGCAAAAGATAGTTTAGTTTATTCAAAAACTTTAGATGAATGGACTACTCATTTAGGAATTGACATAAAAGCTGATAAAACTAGTGCTGTTGTTAGTTCAGAAAGTGGAACGATAAAAAGTATAAAAACAGATCCGAGATATGGTTTAACTGTAATTATTTCTCATGATGATGGATATGAAACATTATATGCAAATTTGCAGACAGCAGATTTTGTAAGAGAAGGAGATAAAGTAATTCAGAATCAAACAATAGGAACAGTTGGAGAAACTGCAAGTTTTGAAATATCTGATCCACCACATTTACATTTTGAGATGTTTAAAGATGGAGAAAATGTAAATCCAACAACTTTAATGAAATAAATTTGTATGAAACGCCATTAAAGGCGTTTTCAGTTTGTTGACAAACCCCTATTTTTAAAAAACGTGTCCTGAAACTATATAAAAATCAAGACTGAATTTTTTTAAAATGGACTTTGTCAAAGGTCTCGAAACGCCATTAAAGGCGTTTTTTACTTTGCTAAAGTTAATCATAAAATAATATGGTCACGGTTATTGTCCTACTAATTTTAGCTGGAGTCTCACTAAATGCGATAATTGGGGAGAATGGGATAATAACGAAAGCGATTGTTGCTAAAGAGATGTCAGATTTTTCTTCAACAATAGAAGAATTAGAGATAATGATGGCTGAATTTAATTTAGGAGAACAAACAGGAAGTTCAGCTTTAAAGGAATTTATGAATAAAAAAATAGAAGAAGGGAAAATAACAAGTTATAGAACAAAAAGAAATTCTGAAACAAATACAATCCAGTGTATAATAGAGAAAAATGGATATTTCTTTTATGCAGTTCAAGATGGAGACTATTGGAAAGTAATGACTCAGGAGCAATATGCAGAAAGTGGAGAAGGATTGAATGTACAAGTATTCACGGAGAAGAATGTTTCAGAGAATAAAACATTTGAACTTGGAGATTCAAGCAAAGAAACAGAAGTTGTTTTTTATGATAAAGTAGAGGGAGAATTGAATTTTGAAATAAAAGAAGGAATAGTAAATATTTATATATATGATGATATGAAATTAACAAATAATGGAATGAATAGATCAGCGATTGATATATATCCGGGAGCAAAATTGAATTTATATTTAGAAGAAGGAGCAGAAATGACAGTTGATAGTGGATATGGAAAAAGAGGAGAAACAGCTGAAAAACTTGGAGCTAAAGGTGGACCACGGAGGATTTGCAGGAGTACATGTACCATGGGTAGATTATAATGAAAATGAGTACAGAGATAATGAAGAACAAGCAGAGTTTAATCTATACGGCGATGGAACATTAATTGCGATTGGTGGCGATGCTGGAGATGGTGGAGGTGCAGTTTCAGGTAATACAGGTGGAGGCCGGAGGAGGTCGGAGCAGGAGCTGGTATAGGTGGCAACCGGGGGAAAAGGTGGAGATGCTAATACAACTTTTTCTCAGTTAGATGATAATGTGTATGATGAGGTACCGTATACTTACGGAGTCAAAGATTCTGGAAGTTGTGGTAGCGATGGGGAAAATTGTGGTAAAGTAAATATATACGACAGTGTCAGAATCTATAGTTATGGTGGAGCAGGCGGAGGAGCATCTCTTACGGGTTCGATGGATTCTGGGGCTGGTGCCGGAGGTTATCCTGCGGCTGGAATAGGTCGGTGGCGGCGCAGGACGGTGGACGGTGGGGACCACGCTTGTTCGGCTGGTGGGTTCACAGCTGGTATAGGAGAAAATGGAATAATTGGGGGAGTAAATGGCCTCGGCTCGAATGACACGTACGATACTTTTCTTGGGTGCGGTGCTGGAGGTGGGTATTTTTCTTATGGGAAGACGCTGAACAGCGTTACAAGCGATTATGAATCTTGGTTTGGGCTAGGCGGCTGTTGGACGAACCATAAAGAAAGCTTAGGCACTTTAGCAAAAAGTTGGTCGACTGCTGGTTCGGGTGGAACTGCGGGACAAGGTGGAATTGTTAGATGCTCAACGACTTCAGAAATACATGCGTTCAATGGAAATAGAATAACAGAAGACGATTTTAATTATGATGACGTAAGCTATGAATATGATGAGGACGGAACTTTGTTAGATGGTACTACAAAAGATGCGGTAGTAGCAAGTGTTGTAAAATTTATAAATGATGATAGTAAAAAAATAATTCCGACAAAAATTTTTATTCAAGATGGAATAAGGAGAGCTGTATACGATAACTTATGTTACATGTCTGATGCAAGGAAAGAACAATATGGAGTAGATGGTGAAATTTCAGAAAATAAAATAAAAAATCAGACTACGAACGGTGTTGTTAAGTGCGTGCGAATAGTAGATAGGAATGAAAATATCCCACATTCACAGCAAGGAATAGGCTCCGGAGCAGGCTATATAGAACTTTCAAATGGAACATATACAGTAGATTCATTACTAAATTAATATTACTATAGAAAAAAAGATACTTGGATTCTGTACTGTGTACTGAAATCCAAGTATCTTATATTTTTCCCTTTTATAATTTTTCAATTTCTTCTTTAGTAAGTTCTGTTAATTCTATTATTTCTTCAATAGATTTACCAGAAGATTTCATTTTTTTGGCAATTTCTTTTAATCCTTCTGACTTTCCTTCTTCGTGAGCGTATGCTATTTTGAGATTTTCAAGGTTTTTCTCCATTATTTTGTCATTTATAGCCTCCC
>CANQOG010000001.1 GCA_947625415.1 uncultured Clostridia bacterium | reverse complement strand
ATGTCCCCTGTCCAATACAGAAAACATTCCATGTTAGTAGCCTAATTTATACTGTCCAACTTTTTGGGTTCAGTACATTATTCATCTCGATTTTTTTTCTCTTTTTACAATATTTTCTTGCATTTTCTATCAAAGTATAATAAAATAAAAACTGAACTTTAGCATATTTTAGCTAAAAAAAATATAAATTATCACAGATTGCAATAATATTTTTAATATTTTATAGTAATTTTGACAAAAAATTATATACTAAAAAAATTAAAATATTACTATAGAATAATGAAAGGATTTTAGAAATTTAATTTCTATCTATAGGTGGTTAAGGATGTTTCAAAATGTTTCTGATAATAGTATAATTGATGAGGAGGATGAAGTTAGAGAAAATAAAATAAATTTATTACTTAAAGAACTTTTTAGACCTCATAATTTAATTGTTTATATTCTAACTTTTTTAGTTTCAATAATAGAAATAAAAAATGAAGTTTTACCATTTGGACTAGCAATAGTTGGAGCTTGTCTTGGAAGTACAATACCAATTTTTATGGTTTATTTAGTTTCAATTATTTCAACATTAATTTTCTATGGTGGAGCTGGTTTTGCTAGTTATTTCTTTATATCTTTAATATTTTTTGCTTTAGTATTTTTATTTAAACCTAAAATTTCAATAGATGACAGAAATGAAGTTTTTAAGGTAGGAACAAGACTATTTTTTGCATCATTTATTTATTATATAATAAAAAGTTTTAAAGAAGGAGAGCTATGGGCTTATAATATATTTGTAGGTTTTGTGATTTCTGCTCTTACATATACTTTTTATAAAATTTTTGTTAATGGAATTACTGTAATAAGAGATTTTAAAGAGAAAAAAGCTTTTACAGTAGAAGAGATAATTGCTAGTGTAATTATTTTATCTCTTGCAATGTCAGTATTTAAAAATATCAAAATATTTGAATTAAGTATAACAAATATTTTAATTATATTTTTAATAATGATTCTTGGATGGAAAAATGGAATGTTAGTTGGTGGTACAGCTGGACTATCAATAGGGACAAGTTTAAGCTTATTTGGAAACTTAAATACTTTACAAATATTGATTTTTGCAATAAGTGGAATTTTATCAGGGCTATTTAGTAAATTTGGAAAAATTGGGTTAATAGGTGGATTTGCTCTAGGAAATGCTATTTTAGTTTATGTTAATAATGGAAATCAAGAATTGATAAATTATTTTAGAGAAATATTTATTGCAACTATTGGACTATTATTTGTTCCATCTAAATTTAAAGTTAATATAGAAGAGTTATTTCCAAAGGATAATTTGTTAGGAGATTCAGGCGAACATAGATTAAGCTATTATGAAGAAATAAAAGAAAAAATAAATGCTGTTGCTCAAACAATTTCAGATATGAATAACAATTTTTTCATAAAAAGTGGAGAAAATGTTGATAGCTTAAATAGAGAAGTATATATAGATAATTTTTTAGAATTAATTGAAGATTATCCTTCAAATATATTTTATGAAGATTTAATTAATAATGAGAATTTAATTGGTGACTTTTTCGATTGCCTTGCTAAAGAAGATATAATTACTGAAAAAGATATGTTAGAAATTTTCAGAAAATATAATAATTATATTTTATTAAGAGATCAAAAGCTTAAAGAGAATTTACAAGAGGTTATTAGAATTGCAAATAGAACATATAGAGAGTTGCAAATAAATTCTGTAAAATTAAGAATTAAAGAAGAAGAGGCTACTAAACTTGAAAATGAGCTTAAAAACGTAAGTAAAATTATTACAAATATTTCTAAACAGGATAAAATTTCAGAAGAGTTAGATAAAAAAGAAAAAGAAATAATGGCTTTATTTAAAGGAAAAATGTATCCAGTTAAAAATACAAAAATAACAGCTTGTAATAATGGAAAATATATAGTAAGTCTTAATATTGATGGTAAAACTAATGAATTTAGAAGCAAAGACAAAATAACTAATATTGAAAAAATTCTTTCAAAAAGTTTAGAAACAAAAATAGTTTTTCAAAAAGATAGAAGAAATTTAGAAAAAAATGAATATTTTCAAATTTATTCAGCAGAAGATAAATTTGCTCTTCAAGTTGGAAGCGCAAAAATCTCTAAAAATGGGGATGGAAAAGTTAGTGGAGATTCTAACTTGCAAATGAGATTAAGTGATGGAAAATATTTACTTGCGATTTCAGATGGAATGGGAAGTGGAGAAAAAGCTAAAAAAGCTAGTAAATTTGTAGTTAATAGTTTAAATACTATGCTTTCGAAAGGATTTGAGAAAGAAGAAACTATAAAATTAATTAATTCAGAATTGAATTTTAATAAAGAGAGTGAAATGTATGCAACCATTGATATGAGTATATTAGACTTATATAAAGGTAATATAGTTATTTCAAAAAATGGCGCATCTAATACTTATATTAAAAATAAGAAAAAAGTTGAAATAATTAGTGGAAGTAGTTTACCAGTAGGGATAGTTGATGATAGCGAGTTAGACAGTCAAGAATATGAATTAAATGAAGGCGATATAATTTTAATGTGTAGTGATGGCTTACCAGAAAGTGGAGGAAATAGCAATAAAGATTGGATAAAATATTTCTTAGAAAATGTAGATATAACTAATGTTCAAAAAATAGCTGATTTAATTGTAAATGAAGCAGTTGATAATTGCTTTGGTTTGCCAAAAGATGATATTACAGTTATAGTAGCTAGAATAATTAAAAAGAAATAGTTTGACAAAAGGCGACAAAAAAATGTCGCCTTTTGTTATTTTCCGTAGAAAATTTCTAATTTCTATTGTAAAATCAAAAATAAAATGATATATTATTTACGAAATGGTTATTACCTAATTGGAGGTTAATTATGAATAGAGTTAGAGGTAGAGGAAGACGATTTGATAATGAACCAAAGCTAAATTTAAAAAAAGTTTTTGCGACAATAGTAGCTATTATAGTAATTATAATGGTTATAGTGTCTATAATAAATTTATTTAATAAAGATGAAAAAATTGATTCTGAAATGATTATTCCAAAAAGCTATTTTACAATTTTTGAAAGTGGAAAATATGGTGTAATTGATGAAACTGGAAAAATTATTGTAAATTCAATTTATGATGAAATGATAATTATTCCAGACCATGAAAAACCTTTATTTATATGTACTTATGATGTAGACGTAATTACAGGAGAATATAAAACTAAAGTATTAAATGAAAAATCTCAAGAAATATTAACAAAATATAATAATGTAATGCCACTTGAAAATTCAAGAAATAATGAAGTTTGGTATGAGGACAATATTTTAAAATTTGAAAAAAATGGAAAATATGGGCTAATTGATTTTTCAGGAAAAGAAATTTTACCTGCTGAATATTCAAATATTTATTCTTTAAGCGGAATTCAAAAAAGTATTGTTATAGAAAAAGACGGACTAAAAGGAATTGTAAATTCAGCTTTAGGAGATATTGTTGTTCCATGTGAATATACAGAAATTGTTTCTTTAGAAAAAACTACAGCTGATAATGGATATATTGTTACGACAGATGGAAGAGTAGGAATTGTTAGTGGAACTGGAAAAGAAATTATCCCTTGTAATTATCAAGAAATAATGAGCGTTACTGGAAATGGTATGTATGTTGTAAAAGATGACCTTGGACTAAAAATAATTGATAAAAGCCTAAATATTATTAAAGACGGTGGATTTGATAGTGTAGAAGAAATCAATGGAGAATATATTACATATAGTTTAGGTGGAAAACAAGGTGTGTTAAATGGTTTAGGAGGAGAGTTAATTCCAGCTCAATATGAAGAATTAAAATATGCTTATGAAGGTTATTATATTGCTAAAAATAATGGTTTATATGGAATAGTAAAAATAGATAATACAGTTGCTTTAGATTATAAATATACAAGTATAAGTTTTATTAAAGAAGCTAATTTCTTTACAGCAGAAAATTCTAATTATACAACAGACATAATTTCTAGAAATTTAGAAGTTAAATTATCAAATGTTATAATATCTGAATTAAATATGGATTTATTATATATGAGAGTTAGAGAAAATGGAAAATATACATATTATAATTTCAACTTTGAAGAAAAGAAAAATACTGAAATATTGAAAAATAAAACATTGTTTTTAGTAAGCAAGGATGGAAAATATGGATATGTTAATAAAAATGGTGATTTAGTAGTTAATTATATTTATGATGATGCTAAAGAGCAAAATAAGTTTGGATATTGCGCAGTTAAGCAAGATGGAAAATGGGGAGTTCTAGGGAAAAACGGAGCTGTTATATTAAAACCTAGCGTAGATTTGGATAATCACTTATATGTTGATTTTATATCTTCATGGTATTTATTTGATGATATAAACTTAGATTTATATGTGAAATAGACTAAATGTAAATAACAGAAGGGGAAACTTAATGAAAATTTCTTGTGGAACAGATATTATAGAAATAAGTAGAATTCAAGAAGCTCTTGAAAAATATGAAGAAAAATTTAAGTTAGAAATTTTTACTGATAATGAAGTTAAATATTGTGAGTCACATAAAAATCAAAAATATCAACATTATGCTGCTAGATTTTCAGCTAAAGAGGCTATTTTTAAAGCAATTAGTAATAAATTAGATAAAAATTATTCTTGGAGAGATTTTGAAATAATAAATAATAATATTGGAAAACCTGAAGTGTTTTTAAAAACAATGATTCCAGAAATTGAAAGTATTGATGTTAGTCTTTCACATTGTAAAGAATATGCTGTGGCAAGTGTTGTTGTTTTATTCAAGTAGTTGGAGGAAAAATGGAATTTTTCGATACTCATAGTCATTATAATGACGAAAAATTTGATGAAGATAGAGAAGAAATTATTAGGGCTACTTTTGATTCTAATATTACTAAATTTATGTGTATAGGATATAATTTAGAGTCAAGTATAAAAGCTATAGAAATAGCTGAAGCTCATGAAAATATATATGCTACTTGTGGAATATCTCCAAATGATATAGAAGGTGTAAATTTTAATGATTTACAAGAAATTAAAAAAATTGCTAAAAATCCTAAAGTTTTAGCAATTGGAGAAATAGGTCTTGATTATTATTGGGAAAAAGATAAGGAAAATCAAGAGAAACAAAGAAGCTTTTTTATAGAACAAATAAAAATTGCAAATGAACTTGATTTACCAATAACTATACATACAAGAGATGCTTATTTAGATACTATTAAAATATTAAAGGAAAACAAAGTAAATAATACAGGAATATTCCATTGTTGCCCATTAAATAATGAGCTTATAAAAGATGGTTTAAATCTTGGATATTATATATCTTTTAGTGGTGTAATTACTTATAAAAATGCTAAACCAGAGATTCCAGTTTCTTTAGTTCCAGAAAATAGAATTTTAATTGAAACAGATTCTCCATATCTTAGCCCAGAGCCATATAGAGGAAAACGTAATGATTCAAGAAGAGTTATAGAGGTTGCTAACAAAATATCAGAAATTAAGAATATACCTTTAGAAGAAATAGCAAAAATTACTTATGAAAATGCTTTAAAAGTTTATAAATTGGAAAATAAAAAATAGTCCTCAAAACCTGTATTGCCTAGAAAAAATATTAAAAAATGCTAAAAATGTAATAAAAATTTAATCTAAGAATTTGAAACCGTTTAAAAAGTCTTTCCGTAAGAACTTTTGGAACGGTTTTATTTTTTGGAATTTTTTGGGTATTGACGAAAATTTTAAAAATGTTATTATATGCTTAACAAATATTTAAGGAGGATTATAACGATGACAAGAAGGAGGAAAGTGTTGTGTGTAGCGATATTAATATTTTCAATGTTGCTACAATGCATTATGCCATTAACAACGGTAAATGCAACGACAAGTGTAGAGGTTACACTTAATAGTAGTAACCTATATGAAGCAGTAAAACGAGACTTACAAAGACAAAACATTTCTGCTCAATATAGTGATGCTACTCGTACAGTCACTGTTGATGTTAGTAAAGTTCAAAACTTATACTTATCAAATAGTGAAATAGAAGATTTAACTGGTTTAGATAAGTTTACAGAGTTAACTTACCTTAACTTACATGCAAATAAGCTAACTAAAGATAGTAATTTGCAAGTAATAGATAATCTTACTAAATTAACTTATTTAGATTTATCTACTAATGGAATTGCAAGTGTAAGTTCAATAACAAGATTTGATAGTATCAAAGAAGCAGATATTACAAACCAAGAAATTACTTACAATGAATTCATAGTTGTAGATACAGGAGATGGAGCTGAATCTTATCCAAAACAAGTTGAAATTAGCTTACCTGATATTTTATTAAAAGATGGTGGAACAATTAAAAGAGAATGGCTAACAATCACTTTTGAAGGTGAAGGACAATTACCAACAGTTGATTGGGATAAATCATTGAAAAATGGTTCAGCAACATTAGTAATTAACACAGCTGATGGATCTGCTGATGGATATAAAGCTTTAAAAGGAACTGTTAAAATTGATATTAATATTGATGATAACCCTAGAAGCAAATTAGCTAATACTAGAATAAGTTATTTCTTTACAATTGTTGATGAAAAACAAGAAGGTATAGTTTTTAAAGATGAAAATCTTTACTATGCTGTAAAAGAACAATTAACTAGAGGACAAGATGTTAATAATGAATTAAAACCATTAACAAATGAAAGAAATCTTTATACTCAAGCTATAGATGATGCATTAACATTAGTAATTGAAGAAAATGACCTTATAAATAATATTACTTCATTAATATTACATGATAAAGAAATTAGAGATTTAACAGGTCTTGAATATTTTATAGGTTTAACAACAGAATTAAATATTTCATATAATTATATTTCCACTTTTGAAAAAGTTAGAGGAATAGCTGAAAACTTAAATAAGAGAAATGCTGAAATTGGTGAAAAAATTAAAGAAGTATTAGAAAGCTTAAATGCTGAAATTACTAAATATGATGAGCAAATGGAAATAATAAAAGAAGCTAAAAGAGAAAGCTATGAATTGAAAAAACTTGGTGATATTGGTGGAGATGATGGCGCAAAAGATTTAGCACAAAAAATAGCAGAATTTGAAAAGACAATAAAAGATGCAGAAAATAAAGCAACTACAATTGCAGCAGAAATAGAAAAATATGTAAATTCTATTCATAAAATATATGATAAAGAATATAGATTAATTTCACTATTACCAATAGAAGTAATGTCTTTAAAATATGATAAATTAACAGAATTAACAAAAGAAGAAGCAAAAGAATATGTTGATAAAATAGTTGAAAAAGTAACAGCTATTGAAAAAGGAGATAGCTTAACAGAATATGAGAATTGGGCTATTAGAAAATTATTAGACATTTGGGCAAAAGAAAATGATTTGCTATTTGAAGTTACAGAAAAAGATTATGATATTGGTGGAGACTACGAAGTAGAAGAAAAAGATATTCCTATTGATTGCCCAATAGGTAAATTCTTCGAGAAAATAAAAGATGATAGTAACTTAACTTTAGGTGATTATCAAGAATTAATTTATATTTTCAAAGCAGTTGAATCTTTATCACAAATTGAAAATTATACAATAGTTAAAAGACTTTATGCTGGAACAGATGGTGGTGCAAATACAAAAGATTATAGCGAAGAAGCTATTAAAGATATAGAAGAAGTGTTAAAATTAAACGATTTTGATACATATTTCTTTGATAAAATAGGAGAAAAAAAGGAAAGCTTAACTGAAGAATGTAAGCCAGATGATTGTAAAGAAACAAAAGGTTATGAATTAAACCTTAAAAAAGGTGAAGGTGATGCCTTATTTACTGTTCAAATATCTATAAATGAAGGTGAATATTCTAAACAACTTGATGAAAATACAAATTATAAAGTATTATTAGGACATAGATATAGTTTAATTACAGATGATGACTTAGCTAAATTAATTTGTTCACCAGGATTAAGATTATTAAATATGTCTGATAATAATATTGGTTCAATATATGGACTTGATTTATTTAGAGGATTAAAGAAATTAGAAGCTTATAAGAGCGCTATAACAGATATAAGTGAAGTTGACTGGTCTGTATTTACTCAATTAGAAGAATTATATTTGGGATATAACCAAATATCTGATGCAACTCCATTAGATGTAATAACTTCATTAAAGAAACTAGATTTAAGCGCAAACTTATTATCTGGAAAATTTAATCTTAATTTGGTAAATATGAAAGATTTGGAAGTAGCTGATTTTTCTGATAACCAAATTGAAGACATTGGTTATTTAACAGAACAATTTTTATTAATTGCTAAAGGATATGACGAAATGAGTGATGGAACACCAGACAATCTTTCAGTTAAAGATTATTTAACAAAGATAGGTTTAAAGGTTAATTTCCAATATCAAAAATTAACTCTTGAAGGAGTAGCTAGCGCAACCAACGGATTTGTTGAAGTTAACTTACCAATGATATTTAGACAAGTAAAAGAATGGGATTATTTAAAAGCATCATTTGGTATTGATAGCTTAGGCGGTTTAGTAAGTAGTGATGGTTATACTGTTAGATTAAGAGTAGACGGTAATGGTTCTTATTATGGTAGAGTAACTATTGAAGGACAAAATGGATATGGCGAAAATTCAATAGAAGGAATCGGTTATGGAACATATTGTGATGTTTATATTGCTGTAAATGGTAGTAGCTCAGTTGGACCTAACAGACCACCAGTAGTAGATGACGATAACCCAGGAGCACCAGTAGATTTTGGATTTGAAGTAAAAGATGATATTGTTCTAGTTTATGAACCAAAAGTTACTGTTGATGAATTTATTGAAAGATTTTTAGATAAAGACAAATATAAAGTTACAGTTTCTAACTCTGTATCAGATACAAAATTAGGAACAGGAGCAATTGTTACAGTTACAAATTTAAATGGAGATGTAACTTTCGGAGCTTATGAATTAGTTGTAAAAGGTGACTTGAATGGAGACGGTGATGTTGATGCATCTGATTCTATAATTATTAGACAAGTAATAGCAGATACTACACAATTGACAGGAATTTATAATTCAGCTGCTGATGTAAATGATGATGGAGAGATAGACAGTCAAGATTCTATATTAATATTAAGATATAGAGCAGACTTAATATCAAGTTTCAAATAATTAATTTGACAACATTTCCTTCTTAAAATATATATAAAAAAGAAAGGCACTTTAAAAAAGTGTTTTTCTTTTTTTAAAATTTATTTGGAAAAAATTTATAATAAATTATTTAAAAAAACTATTGATTTTTTAAATAATTAATGGTATGTTATTATTATAAGATTAGTAAAAATGGGAGAGAAACTTATGAAAAAGAAAGAAATCATATTATATATAGTAGTGATGCTTATTTTGCTTACAACTAGTGTATATGCTACTATCAGTGCAGAGCTTGGATTTAAAGTTGCTGCAAGTAGTAATTATATACATCCTGGTGATGAATTTTCTATAACATTAACTTTAAATAATGTTGAAACAACTGGAAAAATCAAAGCAGTTGAGGGGTATATAGATATTGATGAAAGTGTATTAAATAAATTAACAATAGATAGTATTAAGACAGAAGATGGAAAAGTTAAGATTGATGACAATAATATATTAACTGTTTATGATGCTGAAAATATTTCTTCTAGTAGTGAGACTGGAATTATTTTTAATACTAATCCAGCTTCAAAAGAAGGAGATTATAAAGTTGTAATTAATTTTGCTAATCCTATAGATGATGATACAGATTTAATTACTTTAAACTTTAAAGTTAGAGATGATGCTGAACCAGGTGAACATTCTGGAGCAATAAATTATAAAATCTTCAAACTATTTTCAGATGATGCTAAAGAAAAAAAAGAATTGGCTAGTAGAGGTATAAAACTTGTAATTAATAAAGCTGGTGATACATCTAGTAATAATACAGCAATTGATGATGATAACGTTGTAGATAATAAAACAACAAATAATTCAACAAATAATGTAGTAAATAATACAGCAAATAGAGCAAGCAATAATACAGCTAACAAGGCAAATAACAATACAGCCAATAAAGCTCAAAACAAAGTTGAAAATAAACCACAAAATAGTAATAATAATCAACAAAGTCAACAACAAGGACAACAACAAGACCCTAAACCAAGTAGTGGTCAACAAGGAGGAACTAGTGGAGGAGATGATTCTACGGTTGCTCCAGGAAATTTACCAAAGGCTGGATATAAGATAGTAATCTTACCACTATTTGTAATAGCTGTTTTAGGATTTGTATTTTATAGAAAATATTCAAAATATAATTATCACGGATAATAAATAAAAAGCTTTGGCAAAAAAGCCAAAGCTTTTTAAGGTAAAGGAAGGAAACAAAAAAATGGGAATAATACTTTTAGTAGTTTTAGTTATATTATTACTTTTATTAGTTCTTTGTTATAATAGTTTGGTTGCAAGTAGAAATAAAGTTAAACAAGAGTGGAGTGAAATTGATGTTCAATTACAAAGAAGATTTGATTTAATTCCAAATTTAATTGAAACAGTTAAAGGATATGCTAAACATGAAAATGAAACTTTAACAAAATTAACAGAACTTAGAACTTCATGGGGAGATGCTAAAACTATTGAAGAAAAAGGAAAGTTAAATAGTAGTTTAACAAGTAATTTAAGAACAATTTATGCTGTTGCTGAAAACTACCCAGAACTTAAGGCTAATGAAAATTTCTTACAATTACAAATGGAGCTTTCAAATACTGAAGAAAAAATTGCTAGTTCAAGAAATACTTATAATTCTGCTGTAAACGAATATAATACAAAGATTGAAGTTGTACCTACTAATATTATTGCTAAAATTTTTCACTTTGAAAAATCAGAATTATTTGAAGCTGAGAGTGAAGAGGCTAGAAAAAACGTAAAAGTAAGCTTCTAGTTAAAGTTGACAATTATAGGAAATAGTAGTATAATTCGATTAGTCACTTGAAAGAGAGGATTAATTTATGAAATTAGATGATAATATATCATCACTGAAGATAATCAGAAGAATTATTGCTATAAGTATTATGCTTATCATTATACTTGTAGCAGTTGTCTTTGCGTCTAAAAACGATATTAATTATATTACTATAAGATTTACAGATGATACTCAAATTTCTGTTGTAACTACAAAAGTTACTGTTAGAGAAATTTTAGAAGAGAATAATATAGAATTATTATCAGATGAAAAGGTTTCACCTGGTTTAGATGAGCCAATTAGTTCAGCAAAACTTATTGAGATTTCTAAAGTTACAGAAAAGCCAGTAGTTGTTGCTGAAGAAGAAACAAATGTTACAACTGAACAGATTTTAGGTTCTTATGTTACTGTTACAGAAAAACTTGTTACAGAACAAGTTGAAATACCTTTTGAAACAATAACAAAAGATGTTTCACAAACTGGAACAGATACAGTTGACCAAGTTCTTCAAGAAGGAAAAAATGGTTTAAAAGAGATAAAATATAAAGTTAGATATGAAAATGATGTAGAAGTAAATAGAACAGTTATATCTGAAACAGTTCTTGAACAACCTGTTGATAAAATTGTTCAAATTTCTACTAAAGTAGTTTCTCGTTCAAGTTATTATAGAGCTAGTTCAGCAATTTCTTTAGGAGAAACAGTTCAGGGAATAGCTCCTAGAGTTACTACAATGAATGTATCTGCTTATACAGCTTCAACTTGTGGTAAGCCATCATCAGATCCTAGCTATGGAAAAACAGCTTCAGGAGCTAGAGCATCTAGTTGGTATACAGTAGCTGCTGGACCTGGAATTCCAATGGGAACAATAATATATATACCATATTTTGCAAGTCAACCAAATGGTGGATGGTTTGTAGTAGAAGATAGAGGTGGAGCGATTACAAATTCTAAATTAGATATTTATATGGATACATTATCAGAATGTCTTAATTTTGGTAGAAGAAATTTAGAATGCTATGTATATTAAAAAATATATGAAATCCTTTCTATAATTAATAGAAAGGATTTTTAAATTTATGTACCTTTATCTTCATTTTTATTACTTCTTTCCTAGTATATCCTAATTATTGCATGTCTTCTATTTTCTGCTTCATATTTTCCTTATTTCTTATGATTACTTTTTAAAATTTTCTTATATCTCTATTTCACTATTTATATTATATCTCACAAAATTGGGCAAAATATTAATAAATTAATATTCTATTTTATATACTTTTTATTATAGCAGTATAAATTTGTTTTATATGAATATAATAATATAAACTAAACAAAATGACGAATTTATTGAAAAAAGTTTATTACACTAAACAAAAGAATGTTTAGGAGGAATTGAATAGGACAAACTGAACTAAAACTACAAGATGGAACAAATATCAGAAGAATTATGAATATGCAAAGGGAATAAAATATGAGCAATTAGTGAACAGTATTAGTTCAATAAAGAAACTATATTTTAAGTAAAATAACAGCTTTTATTTTACGGCTATCCACATTTTGGGAGAAAAATGTGGATTTTAAATGGAAAAATTTGATAAAATGTGAAAAAATGATATAAAAAAGTAATATTTGATTTTTAAAACGTCTAAAAATAACTTCCGTAAGTTGATAAGAGACGTTTCTTTTTTTTGCCAATTCCTCCCTATTGATTTTTTATTTTAATCAGTTAAAATTATTTTATATTGATAAAAATATTTGGCGTATTGCGCTATTTTGAAAAAAATTAAAATAATGCAAAATTGCCAAAAACCTACAAAGGAGAACAGTTTATGGAGAAAAAAGGAAAAGCAAAAACTAAAAAAATTATTGCTATCTTGTGTATTTTTGTGCTTTTGCAAAGCTATTTCTCATATTTTGCTCAAGTTGCTATCGCACTTAACGATTTTGTAATTGGAGAAGAGAATAGTGAACCTTCTAATGATGATGTAATTATTGGAAGTGGCGAAGAACAAGAAGAACCAAGTGGTAATACTGAACCAGAGGAAACAGAGCCTCCAGTTCAAGATGAAAATCAAGGAGATATTGTTATCGGTGGTGAAGAGGAACCAGAAGAACCTAACACTGGAGATACTGGTGATGATATAGTAGTTGGAGGAGATTCATATATTGAAAATTCAACAGAAGACCCTACTATAGAAAATCCAATTGATGAACCGATAGAAGAGAATCCTGAAGAACCAATAGACCCAAATGAGGAAGTTATTGGTGGAGAGGAACCAGAAGAGCCAGAAGAACCTTATATTGAACCAGAAGCAACAGTAGAAGTTAGTTCTGAAAACTCAAGTATTTATAAAGGTTATTTATATGCAAACTCAGTTTCAGATTGGGGATACGAAACATATTATAATACTATAGATACTGTAACAATAGTTGGTGGAAAGAATCTACTTTCTTTTACTGTTCAAGATGAACCAGATAAAATTGGACTTATAACAAATAATAAAATAGGTTTAATGGATTCAACATATTATAGACAAACTAGAATATCTATTGAAGAATTTAATAATATGTTAGGTGAAGATGGAAATATTACTATTTATTCATCAGATGGAGAAATAATAGGATATATTAATAGAGACTGTGTTCAAAATGGAACAGATTATGTAATAACATATCCAATGCAATTAAATTCTTTAAAATTTGAATTTACTAATATTCAAAATGATGGAACAATTTCTATTAAACATGATAAAGCAATTAAAGACAGCGCTGAATATAGTAGAGATCAAATAAGTTTATTTGCTGAGATTAACACTATTGCAAATGTAAATTTATATGAAGAAGGAAAAGAAGTTAAAACATATACAAGTGAAGGTAATATAAGTTTACAAGAAACTGAATCAAAAATGATAATAGATTCAGATACAGATGTTTTATCAGTTGAAGATAAAAATGAAGTTGCTATAAATGTAACTTTAAAAACTGATGAAGAAAGATATGAATTATTTGAAAATCCTTCTATTGAAATAGAGTTTCCATCAGTTATAAAAGATGTCGATATTTCTGGTATAAGTTTATTATATACAAATGGACTTTCAGTAGATAAATGGGAAGTGACTACTAATAAGCTAGGAAAGAAAGTTTTAAGAGTTGACCTTTCTGGAGCTCAATTAGAATATACTCCTGGAGCTGTTCATGAAGGAACAACACTTGTTGTATATACAGAATTAGATGTTGATAGATTAACACCAGATTCTAGTGATGTATTAAAATTAACTTATACAAATAAAGATGCATATAGAAGATCTTATGTATTGGAAGGAAAAGAGTCTGAAGATATAGAAATAGGATTTGTAGGAAGACAAGAATTAGTAAGGTCATTAACAATTGATGAACCTGATGTAGGCTCAGTTACAAGTTATGATGATAAAACTGAAAAACTTCAAATATTAGCAAATCAAGAGCAGACAGTAAATATTGAAGGCTCAATAATGAATAATTATGAAGCAACATTAAATGATGTTGTAATTGTTGGTAGAATTCCTTTTGTAGGTAATAAGGACGAGAATGGAAATGATTTAGGAACAAACTTTGATACAAGTTTGAAAACAGCTTTAGCATTAAATGGAGTTATCTGTGATGTTTATTACTCAGAAGATGGAGAAATTGGCGCTAATTCAAGTAACTGGACTAAAGATACAACAAATTTGAGTAATTTTAAATCATTTAAAATTGTAGTAAGTAATAAAAATTTGGCTAAAGGTGAAAAAATAGCTTTTAATTTTAGTGTTACAGTACCAGAAACTGTTGGTTATAATTCAAAAGCTTATACAAATTATATTGTTTATTATAAAATCGATACACAAGATTATACAAATCAATGTTCAGTAGGAATGTTTACAGAAACAAAAGAAATTGATATGGATGATATTGAAGATAAAGATAAACAAGAATTACCTGAATTAACTATTGGTACACAAGTATTACAAGGTGGAACAATTTTAAGCGAAGGTGATTCTGTTTATGAAAGACAAATTTTAAAATATAAAGTAATTGTAACTAATAGTTCTGATAGAATTATTAATAATATAAAAATAAAAGGAAATGCTGAAAATTCTAATTTATATTATTTTAAAATAAAAGAAAATTCAGATTATGCTGGATATGAACTATATTATAATGGAAAGTATACAGAAGACATAGATTTAGAAAAAAAGTATGAAGAATTTGAGATTGAAAGCCTAGAACCAAATGAAACAAAAACTTTTGAATATCAAGCAATTGTTTATGAAGATGTAGAAGAAGTATTTGGAAAAATAAATATAGTTGCTGATGAAATGGAAGAAGTAAATGTAACAACTACAAAATTTCAAGTAAAACCAGCTTTAATAGAAACTAGAATTGGATATCCAAGAGAAGAAGGCGTAACAAAAAAAGAAGATTTATATGTCAATGATAGTTTTCCTATTTATGTATATTTAAAAAATATTTCTGATAGTGAAGTATCTAATATTAAATTAAATGTTAATATACCAAATGAATTAATCTTTAATAAAGCTTATTATGTAGGTTATGAAGATATTGAAGCAACTTCAGAAGATATAAATGACTATAGAAAAGTAGTTATAAATATACCAAAACTTTCAGTAGATGAAGAAAAAATGATATATATTTCAACAATTATTGATGAATTTGACCCAACAGAGATAAGTAGAGAAATTGAAATTTCTTCTGTTACATATTTGAATGATGAAGAATATATTTCAAATAACTATAAAAAAGATATATATCAATCAACTCCTTTAACGTCATATAATTGGGATTCTGACGTAAATAAATTTATTTTAGAAGATAATGATGAAGTAACTTATACTTTTTCTTTAACTAATATAGGTGTTGTAGGTATATCAGGTTTGAGGATTACTGATAATATTCCAGACGGTTTAAAATTTGTTTCAGGAGAATTATTTGTTAATAATAAAAAACAAGAAGATATTGTTATTGATGATGATAAAATAGTTGGACTTGCTAATCTTAAGCCAAACGAAAGCGTAGAATTTAAACTTACTTATTTAGTATATTCAGGCTATTTTAAAAGAGACCAGTCTATTGTTGAAAATAAGATAAAAGTTTCAGGGGTAGGAGCTAATGATTTTGAAACAGATGTAATTTCTTTTAAAATTAATAATGATAAAAATGTAACTTCTTATGTTACACCTTCTACAAATAATCAAAATAATAATAACAACAATAGTAATAATAATAATTCACAAAATAATAACAACAATAGCAATAATAGCAATTCACAAAATAATAACAATAATAGTAGCAATAATAATAATAATAACAATTCACAAAACAATAACAATAATAGCAATAACAATAATAATTCACAAAATAGTAATAATAACCAACCTCAACAAGATTCTCAAACTAAAAATATTAGTTATGGTATTTCAGGTTTAGCATGGGTTGATTCAAATCAAGATGGTATTAGACAAACAAATGAAAATATGAAAGGTGGAGTAGTTGTATCATTATATGGAGCAAATCGTAATGGTGGAGTTGATACATCAAATTTAATTGAAACAACTGTTACAGGTGAAAATGGCTTATATTCATTTTTAAATATACTTCCTGGTAAGTATATAGCTGTGTTTGATTATAACCCAAATAAATATAAAGTAACAAGATATCAAGTAGAAGCTGCTACTTCTTCTGAAAACTCAGATGCTGTATCAAAAACTATAACTATAAAAGGTTCAACACAAGTACTTGGAGTTACTGATGTTTTAGAGATTGAGAATAGTAGTTTAAGTTCAATAGATATTGGGCTTGTTGATAAAACAAATTTTGACTTTAAATTAGAAAAAATGATTTCTTCAATAACATTAAAAAATGATGAAGGAACAAAAACTTATGATTATAGAAATGTAACAAACGCAAGATTAGAAATTCGTTCAAAATATTATAAATCAAGCGTATTAGATATTACATATAAGTTTAGAGTTACAAATGAAGGTGATGTAGCTGGATATATAAATAAAATTGTCGACTATTTACCAAATAATGTCCAAGTTGTATTAAATAAAAGTGAAGGTTGGTATATAGGTTCAGATAATGGACTATATTATACAGGTTTAGTAGATAATGAGATTAAACCAGGAGAAACAAAAGAATTTATACTTGTTTTAAGAAGAAGCTTAGAAGATGGAGAATCTGTAAAACTAGTTAATGGAGCTGAAATAGTTGAATATACTAATACTCTAGGATTATTTGATAAAGATTCAATCGAAAACAATAAGAGTAGAACAGAAGATGATTATGGAGAAGCAAGTTTAATGATTTCTGTTGCAACTGGACAAACAGCTGAATATATTACAACAACATTATTAATTATAATAATGGTAGGTGTATTAATGGTAATTATAATAAAAATAAAAAATACAAAAAAGATTTATAGGTAAGGAGGTGAAAAAATGAAAAAAAGAAAAAAGGTTATTAGTTTATTTTTAATAATTATTGTATTAGTAGCAAACATGATTTTAAGTTTTTTTAATTATAAAAGTTTTGCTGATGGAGAGTATCAATTTGGTTCTGATGATTATTATAAAAAGGAATATCCCAATATAGCTGATTTGTTAAAGTTGTCTTATGATACAGCTAAGACGTTGCCATTTGCAAGTGTTGTATATAAATATTTAAATCAGTATGGACAAGGAGTAAATGTCCGGTTGTGTTTATCACAATGGTACTGATAAATCAGGATATAATAAACTTGAAGCTATAATTGATATAAATCCAGATGGGGATGACCCAGATTTTGTTAAAATTTATCATTCTGGAGCAAGTACAGATGGAACAGAAGGTACTAGCCAAAAGGCAAGAGCACTTGCTTATTTGGCTTATGCGGTAACTAAAAATCCAGGTTGGTTTAAATGTACGGGAAGTTATACGCGTGATGATGGGGAAGGGCATACCATTACTGATTATTGTACGGATGACACTTGCCGTAGTTATGGTTATCAATATTCTCACGCATCTGTTGCAATTAATAATATTTGGGGGCGTGCAAAAAATGAATTGCAAAGTATAGTGAGTGGTGGTTCTATTCAGTGGCAAGGAGATGAAGGAGTTTTTGAAATAGCTCCATATACACTCGGTTTTACAGAAGGTTTTTCAAAATATAAAGAAGCGGTAACAGCTTATGATAAAGATGGTTATTGTATAAATGAAGATGGTGAAAAAGAAAACTATTCAGCAAGATTACTTTACTTTTCTGGAGATTTGAGTCAAGGAAAAATTATGCTTTATGGAAAAGCAAATCCTGTAGAAGGTGTTAATCTTGTTAAATATATTACTAAAGTAGAAAGCATTGGAGAAGATACATATCCTAAAGTAAATGATGATTTCGGAGATGACAGAGAAGAATATGATGAAAATAAAAAGGAAGAAGAACCTGTTGAATTAGCCACTCAAAAAGTAAAAATTTATTATACAATTAAACTTAAAAATGAAAGTAGTGAAGAAGTTAAAGGAAAATTAAAAGATGTTTATGATACTGAATTTTTAAGTAATTTAGAATGTGAAGATGGTGATTTAGAAAGTGGCATAGATGTAACTCTGGCAGGAGATGAAACGAAAGAATTTCATATAACTTTAGAGGGAAATGAAACTATTGCTTCTGGAAAATATAAAAATACAGCTGAATTTACCCCAGAAGGAGAAGACGAACCAATAGAATCGTCTGATTGGGTAGACGTTAAGCCTGTTAATCCTGACCAACCTGGAATTAACAAGTATATTTCAGTATTAAATGGTTCTAATCAATCTCGTTCTGAAATGAATGAAGAGGAAAAACAAAATGACCCGGCAGATGCAGGTGAAGCAGGTATATCAAAAACTATTACATATACTGTAGAAATAAAAAATCCTAATGATTATGAAATTAAAGGAAAATTTAGTGATACTGCTGACTCTGCAATTGAAATTAAAAATATGTCATTAAATGGTACATCGATTACTAATGATTCTGAAATAACAATTGAAGCTTCAAAAACTATAACAATAAAGATTACTGCAAGTATGACTGCAGAAAATGCTCAAGCAGGAACATATAAAAATACTGCTAGATTTGAATTTGGTGTTGATGTTTATGAATCTTCAGACTATTTGAAAATAATAGGAGTAGATGTACCTGAAATGAATAAATCTATATCAATGTTAAATGGTTCTAGTCAAAATCGTTCTGGTATGAGTGAGAAAGAAAAGCAAAGTAGCCCAGCAGATGCAGGTGAAGCAGAAGAAAAGAAAACTATTACATATACTATAACAATAAAAAATCCTAATGATTATGAAATTCAAGGGATATTTAGCGATACAGCTGATACTGCAATTACTATTGGAAGTATGACATTAAATGACTCACCAATTACTAATGGCTCTGAAATAATAATTGAAGCTTCAAAAACTATAACAATAACAATTACTGCAAGTATGACTGCAGAAAATGCTCAAACAGGTATATATAAAAATACTGCTAGATTTGAATTTGGTGTTGATGTTTATGAGTCTTCGGATTATTTAGCAATAAAACCTGAAACTCCTAAAGCAGAACTTAAAAAATATATAAGTAATGTTGAAGGGCGGACCAGATTCTAATTTCAGAAGTGGAAGAAATTCAATGACTAAAGACGAAAAATATAATTTTCCAGCTGAAGTTGAACATGATGATATTGTTACTTATACAATAGAATTAAGACAAAATATTTACTATAAAAACCAAAGCGAGATATTACCATCTTCTTGTGGTGGTGAAAATAAGCCATGTGACGAACATAACAAACCTATAGTAGAAGAGCTATCTTGTTTAGATACTTATGATACAAAATATTTGGAATATGTAGATATAGATGGAGCTGAATTTGAAGATAATAAAATAATTTGGAAAAATGTAGATGTGTCTGCCAATGAAAATGCAACAGATGATTCAAGTACATGGGTAGTAAGTAAAGCATATATTAAATTTAGAGTTCTTGCATCTAATCTGAAATTAATGAATATTGAAAATAAAGTATCTGATGTTTCATATAAATACAAGATATATAATTGTACAGTTGAACATAATACGAAGACTCCAGAAGAAGTTGTTCTGCCTGATGGAACTAGATATCAACCACCTGATATAGATACGGGCTCTTGTAGTTTCTCACATCCATCTTTTCCAGTTGAAGGAGAAATAGATGATGAAGATTATGATTATATAAGATTATTAGACCCTGAGATTGCAGGTATTGTATTCTTAGATTTGTATAATAATAACTTAAAAGATGGAGCTGGTGAAGACTTAGGAAAAATGCCAAGAGAACAATATAAAAAGGTTTCTGTTGAATTATGGAGTCCAGATGTTCCTACTAATCCAATAGACAGTAAATTTGTGGATCCTGATACTGGTCACTTTACATTCGGTAGAGTAAGAAAAGGACCAGATAAGACTGTAACAGAAGGAAGTGGACATCAAGGAAGTAATGAATATACAGATATAGGAGCTGGAAATTATTTCTATTATACAAGTGAAACATTATTTCACTATTATATTGTATATAATTATGATGGTGAAAGATTTACCGCTGTTAATAATTCAGAGACGTCTCACTTAAATAGTTCAGATAACTCTATGATGACGGAATTCCCAAATGATTCTAATGCAGATGAAATTGATAGAATTCCATTTAATAAGAAATTAGAAACAATAGCTAATAATATAGCTTATGAAGGTCCTGATGCAAGTAGTTCAAGTAAACAAATAGACTATGAGATTGAGGGAAATAATTTACAAAAAAGTATAGCTTTATGGGATGGAAATGTAGATTCTCCATTAAATATAAAAGCAAGATCAATTGATTTATATGTTCCAACAAGTAGTGGAGTATATGATTTAAATTATGATACAGAATATTTACAATATATAAATTTAGGTCTTAGAGAAAGAGACCAAGCTGATCTTTCATTAATAAAAGACGTAATTAAGGCAGAGGTTACTGTAAACGGATTTAATACAACTTATGAATATGGCGGTTTAACAGTAGGAGCTGATGGAAGAGTAACTATTAATGGTGTAGACTGTGATACAGATAATAACCATGTATTAGATGTTCCAGTACCTTATGTTTTAAGAATTTATAGAGAAGATTATGAATTTAGAACAGCAAATTATGATGATGTTTTACAAGATATAATGAATGAAAATAATCCTTTCAAAAATGAGTATGGAAGAACTAATGATTTAGAGGTTGTAATAACATACAAGATAACGGTTACAAATAATTCAGGAAGTTCAAGCGCAAGAATAAGAGAACTTGTTGATTTTTGCGCAACAGATGAACTTGAAGTAATAAGTGATTCTGTAACGCTAGATTCAGAAGACAGTGGAATTATACTTACTTCAAGTGGAGGTTCTAGTTTTGGAAATCCTGCTAGTGGCGAAAATGTAAGTTATATTACAGGTGATGCAATGTCAGATAAAGTATTAGGACCAGGAGCCTCACTTAATGTATACTTAAAATACAAAGTAAAGAAAAATAATGGCTATATTGAAGTAGATAAATTGTCAGATGAGTTAGAGGATTTGAAATACAATTTAGCTGAAATTGGAGCATATTCTTTCTATGAAGATAGTGGTTCAACACCAGCTGGTTTAGTTGATAAGAACTCAAATCCAGGAAACGTTGATATTGGATCTGACCCTTCAACTTATGAAGATGATACATTTGAAACTGGTATAGCAGTGGTATTAAGAGACCATCCAGATAGCCCACCACCAACGCCAACTGACCCACCAGGAACACCACCAGTTGATCCTGAAAATCCACCAGATAATCCACCAAGTGGTGATAAAGAATCATATAGAAATATATCTGGTGTAGTATTTGAAGAAATAGATAAATCTGTTACAAGTACTTCTGATAATCAGTTAGTTGGTAATGGAACAAAAGATGGAAACGATATTTGGGCTCAAAATGTATTAGTTAAACTTTATGAAGTAATTCAAAAGAAATCAGGAGGAACCGTTCAAGAAGAATATTTAGTAGATACAGGAATGTGGTATAGAACTGGTGACGATGGTAGATATTACTTCGGAGATGACTTTAGTTCAAGTATTGGAACAAGCTCATCTAACTCAATAGATGATAGATATAGACTTCATGCAGGACTATATATAGTAAGATTTGTATATGGTGATGAAGATGAATATTTTGTTACACAAAATGGAAATACTATTAGATATTCTGGACAAGATTATCAGTCAACAAAATATACAGAAGTAGGAACTCCTAATAAAGAAGATGAAGTTCTAGAAGTAACAACATTTGGATATGACTTAAATTCATTTAATACAGACATAGATTTAACTAATGTTAATTCACTTGCTAAAGATAACGAAATTAGAAGACTTGAAGTAAATGAATATTCAACAACAATGACATACCCAATGGATACTGTTTTAAAAGCTAATGACCCAACATCTTCAGATTCATCAATTACATTAAATCCTGATAATGTTAAAGAAGCTACATTGTTAGCAGAACATACATCTATGTTTGCTGATACAAAAGCATTTAATATGAATATAGAGCATTATGGATATTATCCAGGAAGCGATAAAGTTATTGATGGTAAAGATAGAAACAAAATTTATTGGTATTCAGTAAAAGATATAGACTTTGGTTTAATAGAAAGACCAAAAACTAAACTTCAACTTATGAATGATATTTCAGAAATTAGAGCAATTACATCAGATGGAGGTACTTTAATTGATATATTCTTTGATGTAATTTATGAAAAGGAATTAGATGGACTTGGAAATGAAACAGGACAAATTAAGCATACATCAGTTCCAAATTATAGTAAATCTGTTGGATATAGTGAAGTTCAGCTATTAAATAGACGAGGAATGACTCAAGGTTTCAGATATGCTAACATTGATACAGATCTTCTTCAAGGTATGACAATTACAATTAAATTCCAGATTGCTGTGGCTAATAATAGTGAGGTTGACCACTTGGCAAGTTGGTTAGAAGATAAGATTGAAGAAAGAGCTGAAGTTGATTTAGAAGTAGTTTATGACGATAGTGGAACAGAGCTTAATACAGAAACTACAGATACTGGAGATACAGTAGTAGATGTTATTCATGATCAAGAAAGAACATATAAATATAATAATAATTATTTATATCAATTATTATATAATGGTGATGGAGCAATTAATCCATTAAGAAATGCTGGTAATGATGAATCAAGCAATGTTAAAATGTATAGTTACCCTGAATCAGCTGATACTATAGGTTCAGACAATGTTAAAAAGGCTTATACTTATAGAAATATTAGAAAATATGTTCAATCTAATTATGAACCTGGTTACTACTTAGGAAATATTTATTATAATAATGAAATTTCAACAGGTTCTGGCGGAGAAATAAATGAAGCAGTAGTAAATACAAGAGTAAATCAATTTATTGATTATGTTGATAATGATTTAATCTTTAAACCAGAAGAGAACTTAAATGAAGATAATCAAATAACTTATTTAACTTATGATACAGAAGAAATTGCTAAGAGAGGCTTATTAAAAGACATAAAAGTAGTATATAATCCAGATGGAACAATAAAGAGTGTAACAGAAGTAATTACAGATGGAGACCAAGACTATTATAATATAAACAACAAGACTGGAAATAATAATTTAGCATTTAATATTGAAGATGGTACAGTAAATAAATATTTCTATAAATTCTTACCACCACTTGCTTCTGTTGGAACATCTGCTTTTGAAACATTCTATGAAACTGATATGCAATATGACTTTAATGGAAATGGAGAGATTAGAGATAGTGATGCTATTAGTAGTATAGGAAATCCATATAAAGATGGAAACTATAAAGAAGAGCTTTCTAGATATTTATATGTAACAAGTTTGGAAGCTTCAAGAATATTAACTTCTGAGGTAGACTTAGATGGAGTAGAGATAGACAACCTTGCTGAGATAGTAAAAGTATCTAACACAGCTGGTAGAAAAACTTATGTAAGTAATAGTGTAAATGTTACTGGATATATAGGAAATACAACTTCAGAGCCTATTCAAATTAATGACCCTGATAGAGAACCAGGACAACCATCAACTTTAGTAGAAGTTGCTGAACCAGAAACTGATACAGACTTTACAGAGTATGTAACATTTTCTCCACCAACAGGTTTATCAGAAATAAGTAATATTATTAATAAAACAGTAGATTCATTATTAATAATTGTTCCAACTATAGTAATTATAGCAGGAATGAGTTATGTAACAGTTCAATTTGTAAAAAGAAAGAAATTTTACAAATGAAGAGAAAAAAACAAAAGAAATTATAAGCGAACAAAAGATAAAAAATAAAAGATAAAAAAACTCCCTTAACAGCTAGTTAAGGGAGTTTCTATTTATTATGAATTAAAATGACAACATTTTTATCTGATTTCGTTTTTCGAGAAATTTCTTTTACAATAAATCTTCCAAATCCTCGAATAGTTAAGATATCACTTGGTTTTACAATATTGGAATTTTTGCTAATGGTTTCATAATTAATCATAACACGCTCTTCTAATAAAATTTCTTCAGCTTTACTTCGCGAGCAATGACAAATTTCTGAAACAAAATTATCTATTCTCATGGAGTTTACAATTATAGAAATTTCTTCGGTTTCTGGTATATATTCATGAATTTCAGATATATTTAAAACTTCTATATTTGATTTTTTAAATCTAATTAATTTTGATAAGTTATCTTTGAAGTAACTACTATTTTCTTTTTGAACGACAAAATCAGCGCCTTCTGAAAATACAACAATGTCACCAAATTTTTCTCTAACAATTCCTAATTTCATAATAGCGCTTAAATAATCTCTATGTTCGAAATTATCTTTTTGACTATTAGGAAGTGTAATTCTAATAATTTCTAAGACTTTATCTATATTTGAAATAGCCATTTCGAGTGTTAATTTTTCAGGATAAAAAAAGAGCATTTTTCTATTTGCGTTTTTAAATCCTCCAAAAAAGAAATAATTTTTGACCTTTATAGAATTTAGATATTTTTCAATTTTAATTATTTCAGGTTCAGTAAAAAAGTCAGTATGTGTAATTTTATTTTTACTATTACAAAATTTAATTTTGTCATCTATTTTAGCATGAAAGATTTCATTTCCATTTTTTTCGTACATAATTAAATCTCCTCAATTTACATAAATATATAATATTTTATTAAAAAAATCAAGATAAAGTATTGACAATTAAAATTTTCTGAAATAAAATTCAACTACAAATTTTAAAATTGAATCGTAAAAAAAAAATGCTATACTATTATTAAAAATTTTAAAAGAAAGGAATTATAGATATGGCAGATGTAAAACAAAGAATGATTGATATTGTTAATTCTGTACCAGAAGACTATTTTGATGGTTTAAAGCCAACAGAAATGGTGTTTAAACTTATGTTTGAGTATATTAATAGATATGGTGAAGATGAAACAACTATTATTCCTGGTACTGATAAACATTTCAATTATGAAACATTAAAAGAAATTTTTGAGAGTAAAAATCCAAGCTAAAAGGAGGCTTTAATAATGGACTTTATGAGAAAAGTTTTAAATGAAGTTAATACAAAAGAAAATACTTTATATGATTTTATTTATGATTTATTTTTCTTTGCAAAACTACAGGAAAGCAAAGATAATATTAAAAATGATAAAGTTTGTACAATAGAGGAGTTAAAACAAAATATCGATAAACTGGAGGAAGAATTAAATATAAATCCTTAATAACTTGTTAAAATTTTAAAAAATAAATAAAAAATTTAAACTTTTATATTGACAATTAAAATTTTCTGTTGTACAATGCGAATACAATTTGTTTCAAAAAATTCTTTTGACAATTCGTCAAAAATTTTCAAAAATCAAAAATTAGTTAAATTTTATAATTTTATAAGAAGTAAGGAGTGATGCGTTATTGTTGTCAGTCGTTAAATCTATTGCGCTTCAAGGACTTAATGGAATTTTAGTTAGAATAGAAATTGACATTTCAAGTGGACTTCCATCATGGGATACAATTGGGCTTGCAGATGTAAGTGTTAAAGAATCAAAAGAAAGAGTAAGAACATCTATTAAAAACTGTGGGATAAATTTATTAAGTAGAAAATATGTTATAAATTTATCACCAGCAAATATAAGAAAGCAAGGTTCAATATTTGATTTAGCAATAGCTGTTGGAATTTTACAGGCTTCTGGTGAAATAGGCGAAAATATAAAAATAGATGATACAATTTTTATTGGGGAATTATCTTTAGATGGAAATGTTGAAAGTGTTAATGGAGTTTTACCAATGTGTATAGAAGCTTTAAAATATGGAATAAAAAAAGTTATAGTTCCAAAGAAAAATTCTTTAGAAGCCTCTTGTGTAGAAGGCTTAAAAGTCTTTGGAGTTTCTAGTTTGCAAGAAGTAATTAATTATTTGAATGGAAAACTTGAACTAAAAGAAGAAAAATTTGATGAAGAAAAAATATTAAAATCATCTAATAATTATGATATTGACTTTAATGAAGTAAAAGGGCAAAAAGCTACTAAAAGAGCTTTAGAGATAGCAGTTGCTGGAAATCATAATGCACTTATGATTGGAAATCCCGGATGTGGTAAAACAATGATGGCTAAAAGAATAGTAACAATTCTTCCAGACATGAGCTTTGAAGAATCTTTAGAGGTTACTAAAATTTATAGTATAGTTGGTAAAAACAATAATAATAGTTTGATGACTATAAGACCATTTAGAAGCCCACATCATACTATTTCAGCAACAAGCATGATTGGGCGGAGGAACAGTTCCTAAACCACGGAGAAGTGAGTCTTGCTCATAATGGAGTTTTATTTTTAGATGAGCTTCCAGAATTTAAAAGATCAAGTTTAGAGGTTTTAAGAGGTCCCTTAGAAGATAGAGTTGTTTCAATTAGTAGAGTTAGGTCAAGTTTAACCTATCCTTGTAATTTTATGTTAGTGGCAAGTATGAATCCTTGTCCATGTGGATATTTTGGTGATAGAGAAAGAAAATGTAGATGCACAGAACAACAAATCATAAATTATAAAAATAAGATAAGTGGTCCGCTTTTAGATAGAATTGATTTACATATTGAGGTTTCTAATATTAAATTTGAAAACTTAAATAATTCTGAAGAAGAAAGTTCTGAACAAATTAAACAAAGAGTAAATGAGGCAAGAAATATTCAAAAAGAAAGATATAAAGAATATGGAATTTTTTCAAATAGTGAACTTAATTCAAAATTAATTGAAAAATTTTGTCCATTAAAATTAAGTTCAAAAGTAATTTTAGAAAAATATTTTAATAAAAATAGTTTGAGCGCTAGAAGTTATTCAAAAATTTTAAAAGTTGCAAGAACAATTGCAGATTTAGAAGAAAGTAAGGATATTGAGGATAATCATATTTTGGAAGCTTTAAGATATAGGTTACTTGATAAGAGATAAGAGGTGAGAATATTGACAAATTATATTGATATAGATGACGAAAAATATCCTGAAAGTTTAAGAAAAATAAAAAATCCGCCACAAAAATTATATTATAAAGGCGATATAAATTTATTAAATACGAAATGCTTTTCAGTAGTTGGGAGTAGAGATTTAACTGACTATGGTAGACATATAGAAAAACTTTTCGTAAATAGAATTGCGCGTACACGAACAACTATTGTAAGTCGGATTAGCTATAGGAGCGGATAGCGTAGCGCATAAAGAAACTCTAAATGTTGGAGGGAAAACTATTGCTGTTTTGGGAGGGGGTTTTAATAATATCTATCCTCCAGAAAATATAGAATTATATGAAAGAATTATTAATGAAGGAAGTTTAGTTATTAGTGAATTTGAAGATAATCAAGAGCCTTTAAGTAAGAATTTTCCTATTAGAAATAGAATAATTGCTGGATTGTCTCTTGGAGTTTTAGTAGTTGAAGCAAAATATAGAAGCGGAAGTTCAATTACAGCTAAATTTGCTATGGAGCAAGGAAAAAAGGTTTTTGCTTTTCCTCGGACGTCTTGATAGTATTAATGGAATTGGTGTAAATAAATTAATTAAAAAAGGAGCAATTCTAGTTACTTTACCAAATGATATAATAGATGAAATTCCAGAATTGCAAGGAATAGAAAGAATTTTTGTAAAGCATAATGATTTTGTAAAAAAAGAATATAGAAAAATTTATAATATTTTAACAGATATTCCAATAAGTATTGATGAAATTTCTATTAAAACACAAAATGATATAAAATGTACATCAAATTTGTTAAGTCTTATGGAGATAGAAGATTTAATTGATGAAATACCAGGAGCTCGGATATGTCAAAAAGTATAAAGAGTGAAAATAAAGTAAAAGGAGACTTTGGTGAGAAAATTGTAGACAAATATCTAATTAAAAGTGGGTATAAAATTTTAGCAAAAAACTTTAAATGTCATTTGGGAGAAATAGATACAATTTTTAAAGATGAAAGAGAAATAGTTTTTGCTGAAATAAAAACTAGAAAAGGAATAAAATATGGGTTTCCAGCTGAGTCGGTTACATATTTTAAAAGAAAGCATATTTATAATGTAGCAAATTATTTTTTATATATAAATAACTTATCAAATGAATTTATAAGATTTGATGTAATTGAAGTTTATTTAAATGATAAAATGTCAATAATAAATCATATAAAAAATGTTTTTTGGTAAAAATGTATTGAAATTTTAAAAAATTATAAATATAATATAACATATATATTTATATTGAGGAGATAGCTAAAGTTGAAACTAATTTCATGGAACGTAAATGGATTAAGAGCTATTGTAAATAAAGGGTTTAATGAATCATTTGAAAAGCTAAATTGTGATATTTTGTGTATTCAGGAAACGAAAATGCAGGAAAATCAACTTGAAATATCATTTAATGGATATACACAATATTTTAATAGTGCAATTAGAAAAGGATATTCAGGAACTGCTATCTTTACTAAAATTAAGCCATTAAATGTAAGTTATGGAATTAATATAGATGAACATGATAATGAAGGGCGAGTTATTACTTTAGAATTTGAAAAATTTTTCTTAGTCAATTGTTATACTCCAAATGCTAGAAGAGATTTAGAAAGACTAGATTATAGAATGAAGTGGGAAGACGATTTTAGAAATTATCTTGTAAATTTGGATAAAGTAAAGCCTGTTATATTATGTGGAGATTTAAATGTAGCTCATAATGAAATAGATTTAAAAAATCCAAAGTCAAATAGAGGAAATGCTGGATTTACTGATGAAGAAAGAAGTCAAATGACAAATTTATTAAATAGTGGTTTTGTAGATTCTTTTAGATATTTATATCCAGATAAGACAGATTCTTATAGTTGGTGGTCTTATATGGGAAGAGCAAGAGAAAAAAATATTGGGTGGAGAATTGATTATTTTATAGTATCAAAAAAAATTGCTTCAAAAATTACAGAAGCTAAAATCCATTCAGAAATTTTTGGAAGTGATCATTGTCCAGTTGAGTTGGATTTGGATAATTTGAATATATGATAAAATTAGTTTGAATTAGAATGATTATATTGTTAAGAAAACGAGTGAAGTTTAACTATGCAAGATGATTATTGTAATTTGAACGGAAAGAAAAGAAAATGAGTGAGAAAAGATTTAGAAAGTATATAGGCTGGTTTATCTTTGCAGTAGCTCTGATTACTATCTATAAAACTATTGATAGTGTAGATATAGTTTTTTCATGGGTAGGAGAAATCATAAAAGTTTTAGCGCCTTTTGGTTTTGCATTATTATTAGCATATTTACTTTATTTTCCTTGTAGAAAAATTGAAGGTTTAATAAGAAAAGTCAAATGGAACTTTATTAAAAAGAGAGCTAGATTTTTAGCAATAGCAATAATTTACATTTTGATGATTTTAATTATAGTATTAGTAATAAAATTAGTTATTCCTATATTATATGAAAGTATAATTGAGCTAGCAAATAGCTTGCCGAATTATTATAATAAAACAATTGAGTTTTTAGAAAATCAACCAAATGATTCTATATTAACTAGAATTGATGCTATAAGCTATGTAAAAAAGCTTGAAAAAGCTAATATACCTGAAACGATTATAAATACTCTTGATTATGACAATATAAGTAAATATATAAGAGCAATAACAAGTTTTGCTGGAATAATTTTTGATATATTTATTACATTAGTAGTTTCATTTTATATTTTAATAGAAAGAAGCAGTATAAAAAATTTCTTAAAACATTTATTTAATGCTTTATGTACTAAAGAAGGATATCGAAAAATTGCTAGATATTATGAAAAAACAAATAATTTATTCTATAAATTTATTTCTGCTCAAATTTTTGATGCAATTATTGTAGGAATAATTACTACAATTGCTATGCTTATAATGAATGTTAAATATGCAGGTTTACTTGGCTTCTTAATTGGATTATTTAACATTATTCCATATTTTGGTGCGATAATTGCAGTAGGAATTGCTGTAATTGTAACAATCTTTACAGGTGGTTTTGCTCAAGCTTTATGGCTTGCTTTAGTAGTTATAATTTTACAACAAGTTGATGCAAACATTATAAATCCTAAGATTTTAGGTGATTCATTAGACATCAGTAGAATATTAATAATATTCTCTGTAACAATTTTTGGAGCTTGGTTTGGAGTAGTTGGAATGTTTTTAGCTGTTCCATTAATAGGCTTAATAAAGATATTTGTACTTGATTTTATTGACGAAAGAGAGAAAGAAAAAAAGAAAGAGAAGGAATAGAAACTAATGATTGAATTTAAAATAGGTTATATCGGAAAAGAAGATGATGAGGTTTACAAAAGAGCTGAAGAATACTTTAAAGAAAAGAATCTTAATGATGATGATTTTCATATAGTAATTGAAAATATTACTGGTATGAGTGCAGAAGAAATTGAGGCAAAAACTTTTCATACAGTACTTTTTGATGCCAAATTTTTTGAACCAAAGGAAGAAAATTCAAATGAAAAAAACTCAGACGATGAAAAAATAAATAATACTTTTAAAGCTTTAAAAAATTCCGGAATAAATATGGCTGATGTTAATTTTTTGCCTTATGTTAGAAAAGAAATGACTAAAACTAAAGTAGGAAAATATAATAATAAATTTCAAGAAGAATTAGAAACAAATGAAGCTGAAATAATTCCTATAAATGTTTCAGCTGAAAAAGATATTGAGGGATATTTAGATTCAATATATATATCTTCTATAGAATATAGAGAATCAGTAAAAGGAATTATGCTTGATAGAGATGCAATAAGAGATGTAATAGTTAATCAAGTTTTAGAAGCTTTACGAAGAAAAGATGAAAAAGCTGGATATGATTATGTTACTTATGACCATGTAGTTTCAGTTGGAAAAATGACCGAAGCGTTTGCTAAATTTTTAGAATATGACGAAGAGACTGTAAAATCAATGAAATACTCTGCTATGATACATGATACTGGAAAAATTGCGATGCCAGTTGATGTATTATATACTGGTCTAAGTTTGGGAAATGAAGTCGAACAAATGAACCCGCATGATGAATTAGGTGGAATTATAATAAATAATCCAAAAATTATTTCAGAATCAGAGAAAGAAGGAATGGTTGGACATCATGGAAAAGTGAATACTGACAATGATTACTCAAATATAATTACTATGATAGACAGTTTTGATGCTATGACTTCTCAAAGGGGCTATAATAATCCTAAAAATATATTTGAAGCTTTACAAGAAGTAATGAGATGTTCAGGTACTCAATTTAGAGACAAAGAAATGTGTAAGCAATTTATACTTTATAATATGGTAGAACTTGGAAAAATGGGTTATGACGTAAAGGCTATGTTTGAAAGTATTTTAGATGAAAAACAAGCAAAATATGAAAGTGCTCAAAAATCAAATAGTGATAGTTGGAAGTCTTCAGCTAAAGCTGGTTTGACAGTTGTAGAAGCTATATTAGATATTTATGAACAAAATAAAGAGCAAATAGTAATCGAAAATCCACCTACAAAAGAAGTTTCTGATTTAGGATATACTATTGATGAATATGGAAGATTAGATTATACAGAGAAAATTTTAAAACCAAACTATGGTATTAGGGTTAATTCTGAATTTGAATTTCAGGTTAGAAATTTACTTAAAAATGAAAAAATGCAAGAAGAGATTTTGGGTCAAAATAAAGAAGGAAGATTAGAAGAATTAAGAAAAGCTAAAAATATTAATGAATTAGTTAATATTTTCCTTAACCAACAAGGAGTTTCTAAAGAAGAAACTCATTTTTGGAAATTAGCTTCGGAAAAGATTGATATTTCTAATAAAGAAGGAAGAAAGCTTTTAGAGATAGGAAGACAAACTAGAGAAAAACAAGAGCAAGAACCTGAAACTAATATACAAAAAAAGAATTTAGCAGATGAAATACCAGATGCAGCTAAAAATGATAAAGGTTTTAATGAAAAAAATACTTATGATTCAACTAGAACTGTTGTAGATTCTTTAAAACAAGATAAAGATAAAGACCAACAAGGACAAGATTATAAATAAAATATAAAAAAATCTCCTCTTAAAGTAAAGAGGAGACTTTTTATTATTCTCTTATACTAGAAGAGTCTTTATTCTCTTCTTTGTCAGGGTTTCTAGTAGGAATTGGTGGGCCAAATTGAACAAAATTATAAATAGCAAATTTTGGATATTTTTCATATACATCTGGATTAAAACAAAATGTATAATCAGTACCATCTAAAAATTTTGGGTCAAGTTGTTCACCTTTTAAGTTAGCTTGAGCTGCAGCCCTTCTCATCTCATTTTTAATAGCTTTTTTTCTTAACTCGTCTATTTTTTCTATTTTTTCGTAAGCTTCATCTGGAATATTATCAGATTTTTCACCAGTTTGAAGATATTTAATAGCAGATTCAAAATCAAAGTTAGGATAGTCAGCTATTAAATTTTTCATATTGGTTTGAAATTCTCTTATAATATTTATTGTAGATCGTTCAAAATCAATAACCATAATTAATTATTTTCCTTTCAAAATTAATTTTAATATAAATATACTATAACATAAAATAAAAAAAATTTCAAATTATATTGCAAATTTTTTAAAATATATTTATAATATTTCTAGAATATTTTACAAAGGATGTTATTATTATGGTTAGTCAAGAATATGAAAATGGTATATCAGAGGTTTTAGCAATTTTAGAATGCTCTGAACCAGAATATGAAGCAAAAATTCCAAAAAAGTTAATGAAATTTTTGAAGGAAAATCAATCAAAAACATATAAACCTGAAATAGATTCATCAAAAAAGATTAAAGAAATGAATTTACTTCCAGAAACAAAAGGTTTACTTTCAATTCTTTATTTAAAATATTGGTCAACACCAAAAGAGGAAGAAGAATTTAGAAATATTTTAAAAGATAATCAGAAAAAATATGATGAGGAATTAAGACAAAAATATAATCCAGATAATATTTTTAATGATGTTAAGGAAGAAGAAAATTTAACTCAGCAAAATCAAACCTTTGAAAATAATAAACGTGTAGAAAAAGATGAATCTTTAGTTGAATATAAAGGTGGATTTATGAGTAATTTAATTCAAAAAATTAAAGAATTTTTCTATAAAATTTTTAATAAAAAATAAAATTAATAAAATTGTAATATTTTTGTAACAAAGTTGCCAAAAAAGCTTGACTTTCTTGGCAATTTTTTATATACTTAAATAGTATGATTTTAATTTCAAACAAATTTTTTTCTATTATTTACGGTTAGAGGAATTGGTGGAATAGGAACTATATTACTCCAAGATTTTGTAGCAGGGATTTTGAAGTAGTATAATAATTATTCTTCGCAAGAGGGACTTTCCGTGAAAACATTTAATCCTGCTAAAATTTAATAAAAGGAAGGAATATGATGGGTAAAGTAAACGTAAAAGACGTTGTGCACGAGAAGTGCGTTCGTAAGACTTTTGCAAAGATTGGTGATAGTGTCGACATTCCTAATCTTATTCAAGTTCAAAAAGATTCTTACGATTGGTTTATCAAAGAAGGTTTAGGCGAAGTTTTAGAAGATGTTTCTCCTATAATTGATTATACAGGAAACCTTGTATTAGAATTCTTTGATTATTACATGGAAGAAAAAACAAAGTATTCTTTGGAAGAAGCTAAAGAAAGAGATGCTACTTACTCTACTAGATTACATGTAAAAGTAAGATTAATTAATCGTGAAACAGGTGAAATTAAAGAGCAAGAAATTTATCTTGGTGATTTCCCAGTTATGACAGATAGTGGAACATTCGTTATTAATGGAGCTGAAAGAGTTGTAGTTAGCCAGTTAGTTCGTTCACCAGGATGTTACTATGACTGGACTTATGACAAAACAGGTAAAAAAGTTTATACTTCAACAGTTATGCCAATTCGTGGTGCATGGCTTGAGTATGAAACAGATAGCAATGATGTTTTCTATGTTAGAATTGATAGAACTAGAAAATTACCAATTACTTGTTTATTAAGAGCAATAGGTCTTGATACAGATGACAAGATTATTAATTTCTTTGGTGAAGAAGATAAAATTTTAGCTACAATAGCTAAAGACCCAATTAAAACAGCTGATGAAGCCTTAATTGAAATCTATAAAAAATTGAGACCAGGTGAACTTCCAACAGTTGATGCTGCTAGAAATTTATTTGATGGTTTATTTTTTGATAGTCGTCGCTATGATTTATCTAAAGTTGGTAGATATAAATATAACAAAAAATTAAGTTTGGCTAGTAGAATCGCTGGACAAATTTCTTGCGATACAATAGTTCATCCAGAAACAGGTGAAGTTTTAGTTGAAAAAGATGAAAAGATTTCAAAAGAAGTTGCAAGAAGTATTCAAAATAGTGGAATTAATGTTGTTTACGTAGATGTTGAAGGAACTAAAGTTAAAGTTATTGGTAATGGAACTGTTGATATTAAAGAATATATTGATCCAAAAATTGCAGAATATGCAAAAATTAAGGTCGATGTAAATTATGAAGTATTAAAAAATATTTTAGAAAATACAGATCCAAAAGATTTAAAACGTGTTGTATTTGAGAGACGTTTTGAGTTAGTTCCAAAACATATAGTAACTGAAGATATTTTAGCATCAATCAACTATTTATTAAACTTAGAGCATGGATTAGGAAGAAAAGATGACATCGACCATTTAGGAAATAGAAGAATTAGATGTGTTGGTGAATTATTACAAAATCAATTTAGAATTGGTTTAACAAGATTAGAGAGAGTTGTTCGTGAAAGAATGACAATTCAAGATTTAGATGTTATAACACCTCAAACTTTAATTAATACAAAACCTATAACATCTTCAATTAGAGAATTCTTTGGAAGTTCTCAATTATCACAATTTATGGATCAAACAAACCCATTATCAGAGCTTACTCATAAAAGAAGAATTTCAGCTTTAGGTCCTGGTGGACTTTCTCGTGAAAGAGCTGGTTTTGAGGTTCGTGATATTCATTATACTCACTATGGAAGATTATGTCCTATTGAATCTCCTGAAGGTCCTAATATTGGTTTGATTTCTGCTTTAACTACTTTCTGTATTATAAATGAATATGGTTTTGTTGAAACTCCATATAGAAAAGTAGATAAAGAAACTGGAAAAGTTACAGATATTATTGAATATATGACAGCTGATGAAGAAGATGGAAATAATATTTGTCAAGCTTCTGAACCACTAGATAAAGATAATAGATTTGTAAATGATAGAGTCAGAGTTAGATACTTAAATGATATCAAAGAGGTTTCAAAAGAAGATGTTGATTATATGGATGTTTCTCCAAAACAATTAGTATCTGTCGCTGCTGCTATGATTCCATTCTTAGAGCATGATGATGCTAACCGTGCTTTAATGGGTGCAAACATGCAACGTCAGGCAGTTCCTTTAATGTTAACAGAAGCTCCAATGGTTGGAACTGGTATTGAATATAGAGCTGCTAAAGATTCTGGAATAGTTGTTGTTGCTGAGGAAGATGGTGTAGTTACTAGAGTTGTTGGTGACCAAATTGATATTACAGATAAAGAAGGTAATGTTCATTGCTATCATTTAAGAAAGTTTAAGAGAACAAATGGTGCTACTTGTATTAATCAAAGACCAATAGTAAAAGAAGGAGAAAAGGTTAAGAAAAATGACATCATTGCAGATGGACCTGCTACTAAAAATGGTGAAATGAGTCTTGGTAAAAACTTACTTATTGCGTTTACTACTTGGGAAGGTTATAACTACGAGGATGCTATATTATTAAATGAAAGATTAGTAAAAGAAGATGTTTTAACATCTATTCACATTGAAGATTATGATTGTGAATGTCGTGATACAAAATTAGGTCCAGAAGAGATTACTCGTGATATTCCAAATGTTGGAGAAGATTCACTTCGTGACTTAGATGAAAATGGAATTATAAGAATTGGTGCTGAAGTAAGACCTCGGAGATATTTTAGTTGGTAAAGTTACTCCAAAAGGAGAAACAGAGCTTACAGCAGAAGAAAGATTATTAAGAGCTATCTTTGGTGAAAAAGCTAGAGAAGTTAGAGATACATCTTTAAGAGTTCCACATGGTGAACAAGGAACGATTGTTGATGTTAAAGTTTATACTAGAGAAAATTCAGATGAATTAGCTCCTCGGTGTAAATCAAGTAATCAGAGTTTATATTGCTCAAAAGAGAAAAATCTCTGTTGGTGATAAAATGTCTGGACGTCATGGAAATAAAGGTGTTATTTCAAGAATACTTCCATCAGAAGATATGCCATTCTTGCCAGATGGTACTCCAGTAGATGTTGTATTAAATCCACTTGGTGTTCCTTCTCGTATGAATTTAGGACAGGTGTTGGAAGTTCATTTAGGTGCTGCTTGTAGAATGCTTGGATGGAATGTTGCTACTCCAGTATTTGATGGTGCATCTGAAGAAGATGTTGAAAATATGTTAGAACTTGCAGGATTAGAGTCAAATGGAAAAACAGTTTTATATGATGGTAGAACTGGTGACCCATTTGATAAACCAGTTACAGTTGGTGTAATGTATATGTTAAAGCTTCACCACTTAGTTGATGATAAAATTCATGCTCGTTCTACTGGTCCTTACTCATTAGTTACACAACAGCCTCTTGGTGGTAAAGCTCAATTTGGTGGTCAGAGATTTGGTGAAATGGAAGTTTGGGCTTTAGAGGCTTATGGTGCTGCATATACGCTTCAAGAAATTTTAACTGTTAAGTCAGATGATGTAATTCGGTCGTGTTAAAACTTATGAATCTATTGTTAAAGGCGAAAATATTCCTGAACCAGGAATTCCTGAAGCATTTAAAGTTTTAATTAAAGAACTTGAATCATTGGGATTAGACATTAAACTTTATGATGATTCTAATAATGAAATTGAAGTTAAAGAAAATTCTGAATATGATGAAGACGAAATGGGTCATGTTCTAGAAGAAGATTTGGAAACTGATGAAGATTTAGAAGGAATGAGTGAAGTTAGTGAAGATTCTGAAGAAGATGAAGATGATGACGAGTTTTTCACAAATATTTTAGATGAAGAAATACCAGATGATGAAATATTAAAAGAGTTAGATAAACTTGAGAATGATGATGACGAAAAAGATGAGTAAAAGGAGGCTAATTCATGGAAGAATTAGAAAATTTTAATAAAATTCAAATAGGTTTAGCTTCAGATGAGAAAATTAGAAGCTGGTCTCATGGAGAAGTTAAAAAGCCAGAAACTATCAATTATAGAACTCTTAAACCAGAAAAAGATGGACTATTTTGTGAAAAAATATTTGGTCCAACAAAAGACTGGGAATGTCATTGTGGTAAATATAAAAGAGTTAGATATAAAGGAATAGTTTGTGATAGATGTGGTGTTGAAGTTACTACATCAAAAGTAAGACGTGAAAGAATGGGACATATCGAGCTTGCTGCTCCAATAGCTCATATTTGGTATTTTAAAGGAATTCCTAGTAGAGTAGCTTTAATGTTAGATATTAGTCCTAGAAATCTAGAAAAAGTTATCTACTTTGCTTCATATATAGTAGTTGATAAAGGAACTTCAGGTTTAGAGAAAAACCAAATATTAAATGAAAAAGAATATGTTGAAGCTATAGAAAAATATGGAAAAGATAGTTTTAAGGCTGAAATGGGAGCTGAAGCAATTCAAAAACTTTTAGCTGAAATTGATGTTGAAAAATTATCTAATAAATTAAAGAAAGACTTAGAAAAAGCTAGTGAACAAAGAAAAGCAAAAATTGTAAAAAGATTAGATACTGTAGAAAGTTTTAGGTTATCTGGAAATAAACCAGAATGGATGATAATGAATGTTATCCCAGTAATTCCACCAGATTTAAGACCTATGGTTCAATTAGATGGTGGTAGATTTGCTACATCTGATTTAAACGATTTATATAGAAGAGTTATAAATAGAAATAACAGATTAAAGAGATTATTAGAACTTGGAGCTCCAGAAATTATCGTTAGAAATGAGAAAAGAATGCTTCAAGAATCAGTAGATGCTTTAATTGATAATGGTAGACGTGGAAGACCAGTAACAGGAGCTGGAAATAGACCATTAAAATCTTTATCAGATATGCTTAAAGGTAAACAAGGTCGTTTCCGTCAAAACTTACTTGGTAAACGTGTTGACTACTCTGGACGTTCAGTTATCGTAGTTGGTCCTGAACTTAAGATTTACCAATGCGGTCTTCCAAAAGAGATGGCTGTAGAGTTATTTAAGCCTTTTGTTATGAAGGAATTAGTATCAAGAGGAATTGCTCACAATATTAAAAATGCTAAAAGAATGGTTGAAAGATTAAGACCAGAAGTATGGGATATATTAGAAGAGGTTATTCAAGACCATCCTGTAATGTTGAACCGTGCGCCAACTCTACATAGACTTGGTATTCAAGCATTTCAACCAGTGTTAGTTGAAGGTAGAGCTATTAAACTTCATCCATTAGTTTGTACAGCATTTAACGCTGACTTTGATGGTGACCAGATGGCTGTTCACGTTCCATTAACACCAGAGGCGCAAGCAGAAGCTAGATATTTGATGTTATCTGTAAATAATTTGCTTAAGCCACAAGATGGTAAACCAGTTACAGTTCCAACACAGGATATGATTTTAGGTGCTTATTATTTAACAGTTCAAATAGATGGTGAACGTGGAGAAGGAATGTATTTCAAAGATGAAGATGAAGCTATGATGGCTTACCAAAATGGTGATGTTGGATTACATTCTAAAGTTAAAATAAGAAGATTTAAAGAAGATGAAGATGGTACAGTAAGACATAAAACAATTGAAACTACAGTTGGTAGACTAATTTATAATCAAGGAATTCCACAGGATTTAGGTTTTGTTGATAGAACAGATCCTGAAAAAGAATTTGATTTAGAAATTGATTTCTTAGTTACAAAGAAAAACTTAGGAAAAATTATTGCTAACTGTATAAATAAACATGGTTTATCAGAATCTGCAAAAGTTCTTGATTATATTAAATCAACTGGATATAGCTATTCAACAAAAGCTGCTATTACAGTTTCTGTTGCAGATGTTTCAGTTCCACCAGCTAAAAAAGATATTTTGGCTGAAGCTGATAAGAAAGTTGAAAATATATTAAAAAGTTATAGAAGAGGTTTATTAACTGAAGAAGATAGATATAATGAGGTTATTAAAGTTTGGGAAAAAGCTACAGATGATGTTACAGAAGCTATGAAAAATAACTTTGATGAATTAAACCCAATATTTATGATGGCTCAATCTGGTGCCAGAGGTAATATGAATCAGTTAAGACAAATTGCTGGTATGCGTGGACTTATGGCAAATACTTCTGGTAAAGCTGTTGAAATTCCAGTTAAATCTTGCTTCCGTGAAGGTCTAGATACACTAGAATATTTCGTATCTTCACATGGTGCTAGAAAAGGTTTAACAGATACTGCTTTAAGAACTGCTGACTCTGGATACTTAACAAGAAGATTAGTTGATGTATCACAAGATATAGTTATTCGTGAAGAAGACTGTGGAACACATGAAGGAATTTATGTAGAAGATATTAAAGATGGAAATCAAGTATTAGAAAAGTTAGATGAAAGATTAGTTGGAAGATTTCCATTAGAGGTTGTTAAACACCCTGAAACTGGTGAAGTTTTGGCTACACCAGATGTAATGATGACAGACGAAGTTGCTAAAAAGATAGTTGATAGTGGAATTAAAGGACTATATGTTCGTTCAGTTCTTGGATGTAGAAGTAAACATGGTGCTTGTAGAAAATGTTATGGAATGGGATTAGCTACACGTGAACTTGTAAATATGGGTGAGTCTGTTGGTATTATCGCTGCTCAATCAATTGGTGAGCCTGGTACACAGCTTACTATGAGAACATTCCACTCTGGTGGTGTTGCAGGTGGAGATATTACACAAGGTCTTCCTAGAGTTGAAGAGTTATTTGAAGCTAGAAACCCTAAAGGTGTTGCTACAATTACTGAAATTGGTGGTGTAGTTTCAATTCAAGATAATAAGAAGAGAAAAGAAGTTACAATTACAAGTAAAGACAATAGTAAGACTTATATTGTAAGCTTTGGTTCTAAATTAAGAGTTAAACCAGGAGATGTTGTTGAAGCTGGTGACCAATTAACAGAAGGTTCTGTAAATCCTAATGAGTTACTTCCAATTAAAGGACCTGAAGGTGTTTATAGATATATAATTGCTGAAGTTCAAAAAGTTTATAGAAACCAAGGTGTTGATATCAACGATAAACATATTGAAACTATAACAAGACAAATGTTGAGAAAGATTAGAGTTGAAGATACTGGAGACAGCGGATTTTATGCTGCATCTTTAGTTGATATGATAGAATTTGAGAATGTTAATAAAGAGTTAGTTGAACAAGGAAAGAAACCTGCTACTGGTAAGAGAGTATTACTTGGTATTACTAAAGCTGCCATTGCAACAGAAAGTTTCTTATCTGCTGCATCTTTCCAAGAGACAACAAAAGTATTAACAGATGCTGCTATCAAAGGCAAAGTTGATAATTTAATTGGATTAAAAGAAAATGTTTTGATTGGTAAATTAATTCCAGCTGGAACTGGATTAAAGAAATATCAAAAAATTAAAGTAGATAGCGGAGAAACTGCTACAGTAAGTTCAGAAGCAACTATAAATTCTTAATATTTAATAATAAATATTTGTTGGGGGCGATAATATATTGCCTCCAATGGCTTTTTTACTGTTAAAATGCCGATTTTATAAAATTTTTTGGATAAATTTTTGGACTAAAAAATATTGAAACTTAAAACTATTTATTGATATTTTATTTTCATTATGATATTCTTAATTATGAAAAAGATTATTTTTAAAAATTGAATATAAAAGGAGCTTAATTATGTCAGATAAAATACAGGAAACTCAATCAAGATTAAAAGAAGTAGGATATTTTGCTTCAATGGATTTGGCCAAAATAGTATTATTATTTGAGGCGGCAGGAAAAAGAGATAAAAAAAGTATTCCAACATTATTATTACAAGGAAAATCTGGAGCTGGAAAAACATTTTTAGCTGAAACGTTTTCTAAAATGATAGGTGCTGATGAAAAATTTGTACAATGCTTTCCAAGAATGGGAACTGAGAATTTTCAATATGATGTAAATATAGAAGGCATAATGAAACAAGATGCAGAAAGATCAATAAAAGCAGGTATATTATTACAAGCATTGCAACAATCTCAAAAAAGTCCTGTAGTTTTAGTTATAGATGAATTAGATAAAGCAAGACCAGAAGTAGATTCCTTTTTATTAGATTTTTTGGAAAATGGAAGATTAACAACGGGAACAGATACATATGAGAAAGGAAAGTTTCCTATTTATACTTTTATTACATCAAATGACAAAAGAGAAATAGATGAAGCTTTAATAAATAGATGCAAAAAAGTTGAGGTTCCTAGACCAAGTAAGAATTTATTTTTGGAAATATTAGGTTTACCTGAAGATCATTATTTAGGTTATATTTATGATAAATGTCCTAACTTTTCTATAAGACAAGCTAGACAATATCTTGAAGATTTAGAAGTTTTGGAAACAGAAATAGATGAAGAGGCTTTAGCTCAATATATTGATTTAGATGAACTAGAAGTAATGTCATTGGCTGATTTACAACGTGTTGCTGAAATAAAGAGTAATGATTTGGAATTTGAATTACCAGATTTGGAAAGATGTTATATTACTATTAATTCTGAAAACTGCCAAGGATGGTTAAAGATTTTTCAAGAAGGTAATAAAGCTGGTTTTAGAGCAAATATAAGTAATGATAAACAAAAATTTTATGTATATATAGATACGATAGAACAATTAAGAACAGCAAATAAATATATGGACCTTAGTGAAGATTGTAATAGCTATATGGGATGGTTTGAATATTCTTTACCAGATGAAGAGATGCAATCAAATGATATTATATGGGCTGGAAATAAAGATAAAAAAGATGGTACAAGGTTTGGAATAAAAATAGTGGAAAATCAAATGTTTAGAATGGCAATGAATAAAGGCAATATGTTTATTTATTTGAATTCTAATTCTAAAAGTACATTACAATCATTATTAACAGGTGAAGTTGAACAGGAATATAGTACAGATGAAGAGTATGATGACGATGATAGAGATGCTTATTAGGGGGAATAATAGTGGCTTTTCGATATGATATAGATAAAATATTTGCAGAGCTTGAACAACAGGCGAAAAAAGAAATTCAAAATCGTAAAAAAAATGATTCTATTGAATCACCAGAAGATGCTCCAAAAACACAAGATGTTGCTCCTGCTACATCAAAAACTACAGAAGATAAACATGGTGGAGATGAAGCATCTAAAGAAATTAAAGATTCTCCAAACTCTATAGATGGTGGTGAAAATATAAACAAGGAGAACAATAGAAACTCAAAAACTACTTCAGAAGATTTACAACATGTTGTTGAAAAAATATTTGAAGAAAAAAAGAAAAGACAAGAAGATTTTAGACGTACAAATAAAGAAGAGTATTTAAAAAAATATATACTTGAAATTATAAAGAAAATTGCAGCTGGACATGCTGGAATGGATAAAGAAGATGGTTCGGAAACTTATGATAAAAAACAAATGCTTAAACATATGTTAAAATATCAAAATTATAAATTGTTAGGTGATAAATATGATTTAAGAGATGCAAGATATGTTCAGTTTTTTATTGATACATCTGGAGTTTATGGTTGTGGTTCTAACAAAATATTACATGAACTTATTCCAAAAGTTATTGATATATTAGAAAGACAAGGTTATGAATGCCATATTGCGGCTTGCGCAAATGGATTTTATGAAAGAGATTTGGTTGAAGATGAGTATTATGAAACCCGAAAAACATTAGAGGGCTATAAAGTTGGGAAGGTAAATAGGATAGCTTGCCCTACTGTACAGACAGCTGCTAAAATGGCTAATGAAGCTGAATTTTCTATAATTCTTGCTGATTTTGATGGTTTATCTTCTATTTGTAAAATGGCTAGTTTATGTCAAAAAGATAAAGTACCATATTTCCTATGTACAGAGGATAGATATCCATGGGAAGATCCAACATTACATAATTGGGTTGATCCAGATGAATCGTATTATTATAATCCTGAATTTGTATATGATGTATCAGTAATGGGAAATCCTACTTTAGAGCAATTTGAATCTAGAATTTATGAATATGAACAAGATGATGACATGTATTATGATAATTAACAGGAGTTAAAAGTATGATAGACAAAATTTTAATAATAAAGAAATTAGAAAATTTCTTTATTAAAACTAATCCAGAAAACTTTTTAAAAACATTTGTAATTAATTTTTTATTTGATAAAGCTAATTATATAGAACCTATAGTAGGTTATGAAAATGCTTTAGATATGTTAGATAAAAATATATATAATTTAGAAAATAATATTAAAAGTTTTAAAAAAATAGATAAATATCATTCTATTTATGCTAAATATGATTTTAATACAAAGAGCTTAAAATATTATATGGTTAATGAATATAGAGAATTAAAAAATTTTTCTCTAAATTTTAAACAGAAAAAGGAATGCATTATCAAAGAGTTTGAGATAATGATGTATAGAGAGTTTGAAACAATTGCAAATATTTATGTATTAAATGAAAAAATTGTTTCAAATGGGTTTTATATTGAAGATAGAGATGGTCGTTATCCTGATTATGAAAGTGATTATTCAAATATAATTGATATATTTTCCGAAGTAGAGGCGTGTAATATTCTTAAAATTAATGATAAGATAAAAACTTATGTAGATGAAAATAAAAAATATTTTGTATATTCTAAACATATTAGTCAAAGAAATTCAGAAGTAATAAATTATGTATGGCTATTTAGAAATTTTTTAAATGATAAATTATATTATTTTGCAGTAAATAATCCTAAAAAATATTCAGAAGAATTTATTGATGAATTTAATAAAGAATATGAATATATATTATTAGATAGAAAATATAATTTTATGTTAAAAAACAAATACATTTTTTCACTTATTGAAAATTATTTACTTCACATAAGAAATAGAATTGATATTGAAAATAATATACAATATCATCAGGATTTAAGTGTAATATTTAAAATGATGAATTACAAAAAACATCTAAATAATTTGTCAGAATATTTATTACATAGTTCAAATTCTACTAACAAATTAAACTATATGGAAGATTGAGGCAAAATATGAAAAAAGAAAAGCAAGAAGAAAATATAAAGAAAAAATTTGAGATAAATCCTAAAACAAAGAAAATTATAGATATAGTTTTATTTATTGCTACTCCTGCTATTTTACTTGGATTAATGATTTTGTTTTTTAATTATACAAGTGAAATTTGGTATTATTTAAAACCAAAACCAATAATTTTAACATTATTTTTATTAGAATTAATTCATATTTTATTAACAGGATTGACACGGAAGTAGTAAGAGAAGCGTAATAATTCAAGGTATTCTTCTTTGGTTATTATTATTTATAAATAAATTGAGATATACATATACTTATGAACCATTGACATTTGGTGATTTTAGTTATGCACGGAAATTTTGCAAAAATTAGTTCAATCGTTAAAAAAACTATTTTAACAGAAATATGGAAGTTAAGTCCAATATTTGCTTGCCTAGCAGTTATTCTAACATTTTTGATTTTTTTAATTAATAGATTTAATATAAAGCTAAAAAAGAATTTTAGAATTTATGGAAGTTTAATATCTTTAATTATTTTAATTATTTTATTTGCTCCAACTAAAACAGTAAAGACTCTAATGCTTACTAAAATATATGATAAGGATAAAGCAAAAGATTATGGGCATAATACTCAAAATATACAATATTTTTCAGAATATAGTATGCTAGGTGGAATGTATGCGGATTTATTAGAATCTAGAATTTTTAATCCTAATAATTATGATAAAGAAGAATTAGCTGAAATTTTAGAAGAATATGATAAGAAAGAAACAGAAAATGTTTGGGAAAAGTCTAATATTATAGTTACTTTTTCAGAATCATTTTTTGATATAGACCTTATAGAAGATGATGTAAAGTTTTCAAAAACAATAACTCCTAATTATGATAGATTAAAAAATGAAGGAATTTTTGTAAATATGATTTCACCTTCTTATGGTGGTATTTCAGCAAATGTAGAATTTGAATTTTTGACTGGATATAGCTTAGACTTTTTTGGAAAAGGTTATACACCTTTTATGTCTTTATATAAAAATAGTAGATATGAAGATAGAGCTTCTATAATAAAAGAACTTAAAAATAATGGATATTATACAAAAGTAGTATTTGGAAGAGATTTCTTTAATTCAGAAAATGTTTATAAAAGACTTGGAATTGATGAATATGAAGAAAAAAGTGATAAAAAATACAAAAAAGGATATTGGACAGGTGATGAATATTTAATAGATTTTGCAATCGATAGTTTAGAAAATAAAGCTCCGGATGAAAAACTATTTTATATGAATTGTACAATTGAGTCACATATGCCTTTTGATGATAAAAAATATAAAAAATATGATTTTGAGATAGAAGAATCTACATTAAATAATGCTCAAACATCAGTTATAAAATCTTATGCTCAAAGTTGCTATAATGCTGATAAAGAGCTTGGAAGATTATATGATTTTATACAAACTTATGAGGAGCCTACAATTATTCTATTTTTTGGAGATCATTTACCATATTTATCAGATCCAGATACAAATGAAGATTTGTTAAGTAAATTAAAATATTTTAATACAGGTGATGAGCTTTTAAATTCATATAGAAAATATAACACAGGAGCTTTAATTTTAGCTAATTTTGATTTAGGTAAAGATGAAAATTTAGAATATTTAAGTCCAGATATGCTACTTACAACTGTTATAAACAAAATGGGACTTAATTTATCAGGTTATTATAAATGGCTATATGAAACGAAAGATAACTTACCTTGTAGTAATTATTTAGTTAGTTCAGATGTTGATGGCAATATTTCTTGGACTAAGGATTTAGAAAAAGAGCAAAAAGAATTTTATGATTTGAGAGAAAAAATGCAATACTATGTTCTAATTGATGGGGAAAAATAATTAAAAATATATTTACTAAAGTAGGCTTATATGATATACTCTTTATATATTTTGAAAGGAAGAAAGTATGGGAAGAAGTAAAGAAAATAGTAATTCTAAAATAAATAGAACATTATTAATTACAGGAATAATTTTTGTATTATCTGGAATAATAGCATTAACAATTATTTTAAATAAAGGTGTTATTTTTGGAAAAAGGTTAATTCCTCTTGTTGCTAAAGAAAAAGAAGAGCCTGAACATGTTATTCAAGTAGTTTCTAGTAATAATTATTTAAAAGATATTAATGATAAGGTGGAACTTACAATAACTATTGATGGAGAAGATGTTACAAATGGAGAAGGATATGAGCTTACTTCTTCTGACGAAAGTATAGTTACGATAGAAGGAAATACTGCAACTGCGACAGGACTTGGAGATGCTGTTATAACTGCTAGAAGTACAGAACTTGATATAGAAGGAACTGTAACTATAAGTGTTGTTGTTCCAGCTAGTAAATTAACTTTAAGCGCTGAGTTTGAAAAAATAAAAGTTGGAGAAACAAGCCAAATTTCACATACAACTAGGCCAACAGAAGCTACTGGTGTTCAAGTAAGACTTGATTATACATCTTCTGATAATGAAATTGCTACAGTAAGCAATAGTGGAATTGTTACAGGAAAAGCTCCTGGAACTGTTACAATAACTGCAACGGATAAAATTACTGGCCTTTCAGACAGCTATGATATAACTGTGACGATGTAAAAAAAATAATAATAGAGGTAATGATGATAGAAAAAGAAATTGAATATGAAGGAAATATATATTATAAAAGTGGAAAAATTCAATTTGAATCCACTATATATATAGAATATAGAAATGATAAAATTCAAAAAATAAAATTCTTTGAATATAAAGATAAAAATTTATTCGAAGTTCAAGATAAAGAAAAATTAAAAAAAGCAATTCAAAGTAAATATGAAGTATTTGATGGAATAATCGAGTAATATGGAGGATTTATGGAATCTTTAAAAGAAATATTCAAAGATAAAAATTTTAGTGATGAATCATTATTTTATTTAGAAAATGCAATTAATGAGTTTGAAGAAATCTTTGGAGATTATGTTTCAAGAACTGATTTAATTGAGCGAATAAAAAGATGTGTTAATGGAATAGAATTTACAGAAAAATTTGATAAAAAAGAAGTAATTGGATGTTATTCTACTGATAGCCAAAAAATACAGATATTGAATAGTTTAGAAGGTGAAGATATTAAAACTGTATTTTTTCATGAATTTTTACATGCGATATCTTTTGATGGAGAAAATGTCGGATTTGAAAGAAAATATACAGTAGTAGATATAGATGAAGAAGATGAATATTCAATATATTTAGGAAAAGGTTGGAATGAGGGATTTGTTCAAATGCTAACTCAAGAAAGAAACCCAAAAGCAACAAATAAAAATTATCCTATATTAACAAGCTCTGTTAGCAAATTTACAAATTTGTTTGGTAAAAGAGAATTAATAGATTTATATTTTAATCATGCAGAAGACTTTTCAGATTTTATGCATGAAAAAACAAATCAAGAATTTAGTATGGAATTTTTGAAATGTTTTGATATAATTCATGATTATGAAAAAGAAATAATTCGACATTCTTTTAAAAGAAATATGACAGGTTTATTAGGTGCTGTTTTTGAAAGTAAAAGAGATATTGGTAATTCAAAATTGAAAAATGCACAAGAAAGATTAATACAAATATACTTAGACAAATTATTAGATAAAAAGATTGAAAATATTACAGAGCTAGAAGAGATATTAAAAAACGTAAATGAAATATATGGTATTTTTAGTAAAACTATAAGTGTAGAAACAATCCATAAATTAATAGAACAATCAGATTCTAATGTATTGAATAATTTAGATGAATTAGATTTTAAAACAAGATTACCATTAATAGCTGGTATTAAGTTTGAAAAGTTTAAAAAATCAAATAGTTCTGAAAAAATAGAAATACTTATGGATGAAAATTTTTTAACTCCTTTTTTTGATTTAGATTTTAAGGAATATCCTTCATTAAGTGAAGAATATTTTTTATCAATAGCTTCAGAGCTGTATAGTGGAGTTGAAAATTTTCAAGATAGAGATGTATCTCAATTGCTTGGAAATTTTAGTGGTATAGCAAAATTTATAAATCAAAATAATTTATCTTTTGAAAATTTAAAAATAAAGTATAGGGAATATAATGAATATAGTGAAGATGGCTTTTTAAAAAGAGTATATGAGTTGTATTATATGCAAGAAAATGGTGAATATGAAAAAATTTCTACTTTTGTTATAGAAAATTATGATATATATGATATAAAGGAATATACCGAAATAGAAAGTGATAAATTAAAAGATCTTAGAGAAAAAATTAGAAAAGAATATTCTATAGAAATAAGTCAAGCATCTGAAGATGGTAATGGTAATTATGTAGCTTATGACGATGTTGGACAAGTTTTATTGTTTACAGAATTGGGTGAAATATATAGACCAGATGAAGAAAATTCTTTTGATATTAATAGTGTTAATGAAACAAAATTAGAAATATTGGACCGAAAACTTATCAATCGAAAGGATAGACTAAAAAAACTTCAAATGTTGAATGCACCAGATTCAATAATTCAACATGAAAATGAGCTAATTGAAAAAATTACAATAGAAAGAAATGAAGTACTTGAAGCAATTAGAAATGCTAATTTTAAGAAAATAACTCCATCTCAAATAGAGTCTAGAACAATTGCTGAAAATGTAACTATGGAATCATTACAATCAACTATAGAACTTTTATTGGACAAAGACAAAAGTTTAGATAATGAAGGTGAAGAAAAAAATGATAAATAAGGGTTATGTCTATGCGGAAACATTAGAGGTATTGCAAAATATGGACAAAAATTATGTTATGCAAATTCCTCAAAAATTTATTGATGCTTTAAAAAAAGAGGCTTCAAAAGAATATAAAAATCATCTTAATCGGTAATATTGATTTTGAAAAACAGGAGTTAAGTAAAGAAACTGTTAATATTTTAGCTGTTATAAATTATAAATTTTGGACAAAAGATGAAAAACATAAAAAATGGTTATTAAATCAATATAAAAATAATAAAAATTAAGAAAAAAGTTTTAAAAATAATTATAAAAAGCAATATAAATTAAATTTATATTGTTTTTTTTTATATATAAAATTGCTTTAAATTTGACTTTTATAGCGTTAGGTAATATAATATTGTATGTAGTTTGGTCTTATTTGCCAAACAAGAAATGGAGATTTTATGTCGGATATTAATGCAAATTTTGTTGGAAAGATTTTATCCAAAGTTAAAATTTATTTAATAATTATAATTATTTTAAGTGTAATTTTGTGTATATATGATTTAAGATGGTTAATTCCAGCAATTACATTAGATTTGCTTATTATAGTTTATACAGTTTGGGAAAATTCAAGGAAGAAAAATGAAATCGTAAGTCATATTGAAGAGCTTACAATGGATGTTACTACTGCTAGTAAATCAAATATAGTAAATTCTCCAATTCCACTTGTTTTAATTCAAACAGATGGAAATATTATTTGGAGAAGTAGAAAATTTACAGAGCTTTTTGGAACAATTGATATAATAACTTACTTAAATCCAATTGTAAAAGAAATAAAGTTAGATATTGAAAAGAGTGATAAAAAAGAATTTTTAAAACAGTTTAATATAAGTGGGAAAACATATCAAATTAGGGGAGCAATAGCTAATTATAAAAGAAGAGATAGAAAGAAATCTAAAGAATATGTTTTAAGTTTATATTTTATTGATGAAACAAAATATAATGAGTTATTTGATAAATATGCTAGTACAAGAACTTGTATAGGAATTATTGGAATTGATAATTATGAAGATATAATTGCTAGAGCTCTTCCAGAAGAAAAACTTGAAATATTAGCTAAGCTTGAAAAAATGATTATGGAATGGGCTGGAGAAACAGGTGGTTTAATTGTTAAAAATGAGAGAAATATGTTTGTTTATATGTTTGAGCAACAATATTTATCAAAAATGGAAAAAGATAAATTTAGTATATTAGACAAAGTAAAAAATATTGATTCTATTAATAGTAGAATTCCTGCAACAATATCTATTGCTATTACAATGGATGGAAATAATTATTACGAAAAATATAAAAATGCTGTAAACGCAATGAATATTGTTTTAGGTAGAGGTGGAGATCAAGCTGTTATTAGACGTGATGGGCAGTATAAATTTTATGGTGGAAAAACTATTGAAACTGAAAAAATAACTAAAGTTAAAGCTAGAAATATTGCTAAAGCGATAGCTATTGAAATTGAAAATTCTTCAAATGTTTTACTTATGGGACATAAAAATGTTGATATTGATGCAATTGGTTCTTGTTTAGGAATGTGTAGATTAGCTAAGACATTAGGAAAAGAATGTAATATAGTTACTGAACCAACAGGAGATTCACTTGGAAAATTCTGGGAAGAGCTAATTAGTATTGAAGAATATAGTGATATGGTTTTGACAGAAGAAGATGCTATAAAAAAAATAAGTGATAATACATTACTTATAATAGTTGATACTCATAAAGCTGGATATGTTGAATTTCCTAATATTTTAAACAATACTAAACGAAAAATAATTATAGACCATCATAGAAAAAGTCCTGATTTTATTGAAGATACACTAATTTCATTTCATGAAGTTTATGCATCATCTGCATCAGAACTTGTTACAGAGATTATTCAATATTCTAAAGAGGATATTAATTTGAATCTTATTGAAGCTGAAAGTTTATATGGTGGAATTATGGTTGATACTAAAAACTTTACTTTTAAAACAGGTGTTAGAACTTTTGAAGCTGCTGCATACTTAAGAAAATTTGGCGTTGATATTATAAAAGTAAAGAAATGGTTTCAAGCAGACCTTGATGGATATAATGAAATTTCTGAAATTGTTAGAAATTCAGAGATTATAGAAAATAGTATAGCAATTTCAAAAACTCTTCGTAATGATGAAAATACTGGATTGATTTGTGCAAAAGCTGCTGACGAGTTGCTTACAATTAGTAATATTACAGCCTCATTTGTAATGGGTAAAATGGGAGATAAAATTACGATAAGTGGTCGTTCAATAGGCGATATAAATGTTCAAGTAATTCTTGAAAAAATGGGAGGCGGAGGTCATATTACTCTTGCTGGAGCTCAACTTGAAGGTTTAAGCTTAGAGGAAGCTCATGATGAATTAGTAATTAGAATTAATGAATATTTAGTTGAAACAACTTAAAAAATAAAAATTCAAGCTATCAAATTTGAATGGCTTGATTTTTTATTATAAAAAAGTTCTTAAAATATAATATAATAATATACTTATACTGGTGATATTATGTTTTGGAATAGAAGAAATTTAATTATTATTTTAATAATTTGTTTAATTTTAGTTTTTGTTTGTATGTATAAAGATAATAATATGAAAAATGAGAAAACAGTTCAAACAAATGGAACTCCTGTAAGTTTTCATACGATAATTTTAGATGCTGGTCATGGTGAACCAGACCGGTCGGAGCAAGTTCAGCAGACGGAGTTACTGAAGAAGAAATAAATCTGTCAATTGTATTGAAATTGCAAAAATTATTAGAACAAAGTGGATGTATTGTAATTTTAACAAGATCTGATGAAAATGGAATTTATGACTTAGATGAGAAATCACTTAGAAATAAAAAAGTATCTGATATGAAAAATAGAGTAGAGATTGCAAATACGGAAGAAGCTGATTGCTTTATTTCAATACATCTGAATAAGATTCCACAAAGTCAGTATAGTGGTTGGCAGACTTTTTATCAGAAAGATAGTATTCAAAGTAAAGACTTAGCTTTTGATATTCAAAATAATTTAAATTATTCAATTCAAAAGGAAAATAAAAGAGAAATTTTAGAACTTTCTGGAAAATATATAATGGATAATGTAAAACTTCCTACAGTAACGGTTGAATGTGGATTTTTGTCAAACCCAGAAGAAGCTTCTAAATTGCAAACAGATGAATATCAAGAAAATTTGGCGTGGGGAATTTATACTGGAATTATGGATTATTTTTATAATTAGTATATAATTTATAAGAATAACTTATAATAAAATAACTTGTCTATATTATTAAAAGGCAAAATCAGGGTAAAAGCTGATTTATAGCCTTTTTTTGTTTGAAAATTATTGACTTTTTTACTAATGACTAATATAATTTACCGTATGAATAGTAAAAGAAGAGGATAATTTGATACTTTAATAATGAGAGCTGTAATATTAGGAATTGCAAAGTCAATAGTAGCTTCTCATTGGCAGCTTGCATTTTTTGTATTTGTAATTATACAAGCAATTTTGACAGCTTTATGTGTAGGAATTGGAATAATTTTAGAAGTTATAGTTAAGAAAAATAAGCAATTTTATGAGTTATATTTAAACTCGTTAAATAAATAATAATTAGAATAATTTATATAATTTTGTAAAAAATAGTCTTAAAAACATTTTCTATTTAGTAAAGGATGAAAAATAATGGTTTTTAAGACTTTAAATATTTCTGGGGCATTATTAGAGGAAAAGCAACTTTTAGAACATATTGAAAAAATTGCAAGTGTCCATAATATTAAAATGTTTTCAGATAATGATACTTATCCAATATATAGTTTAAATTCAAATTATAAATTTATTTTAGAAACATATCAAATTTTAAATGAACATGTAAAACTTGGAATTAAGATACATTCAGCAGGTGAATGGATTTTAGACAATTTTTATATAATTGAAGAAATGGTTAAAACAATAAAAAAAGAATTAACTCCAAAAAAATATCGTAAAATGATAGGAATTTCTTCAGGGCAATATAATGGGTTTGCTAGAAGTTACTTGTTAGCAGAGGAAATTGTTTCATACACTGATTGTAAAATTGATTCTAATGTAATTTACAAATGTTTAGAAGCATATCAAAAAAATAAAATGTTATCTATTGATGAAATAGAAAATTTTGGAATCTTCTTAAAAATCTCAATTATTAATAAAATTAAAAATATTTGTGAAAAAATTTATTCATCTGAACTTCAAAGGTTTAGAGCAGAATCAATTATAGAAAGAATTATTGAAAATAAATCAGAGAATGAGCAAAAGTTTGGTAAAAGTTTTAAAACATATAATAATTTTGAAGATGAATTAAAATATCCTTTTATTGAATATATGTCTTATAAACTTAAGAAATATGGGAAAGAAGCTTCAAAATACCAAGATATATTAGAAGAAGAGGTTTCTAAATTAGGAATAAGTTGTTTTGATGTTGTTCAAAAAGAACACTTATATATTGCAAATTTAAAAATAACTATTGGTAATTGTATAAAATCATTAAGAGATATTAGTAGAATTAATTTTGGTGAGCTTTTAGTTGGGATAAATGGAACAGAAACAATATTAAATAGTGATCCAGAAGGAACATATCCTTATATGGACCAAGAAAGCAAAAATTATTATAAAACTATTATAGATAAATTAGCTAAGAAAACTAAAATATCTGAAATTTATATTGCTGAAAAAATTATTGAACTTTGTAATAAAGAAACTGAACCTAGAAAAAGACATGTAGGCTATTATTTAATAGATGAAGGATATTCAAATTTATTAGGAATTTTATTAAATAAAACTATTATTCCAAAAAGTTTGAGATTTAAAGCAAGATTATATATAGCAAGTTTTTTTGCAATAAGTCTATTTTTAGATTTTTTAATAAGTATATTATTTTATATAAATACATTTAATTTAGGATTTACAATAGCTTTAAGCATTTTAATGTTTATTCCTGTTTCTGAAATTGTGATAAGAGTTATAAATTACTTTTTAGGTAAGTTAAAAAAACCAACATTTATTCCAAAAATTGATTATGATAAATCAATTCCTGATGACAAAAAGACTTTTGTAATAATTCCTACAATATTAAATTCAAAAGAAAAGGTAAAAGAAATTTTACACAAGTTAGAAGTATATTACTTAGCAAATCCTCAAAAAAATATCTATTTTGCGCTTCTAGGAGATGTTACAGAATCAAGTAAAAAAGTAGAGAAATTTGACAAAGAGATTATAGATACTGGAATAGATGAAACAAAAAAATTAAATGAAAAATATAAATTAAATGGATTTAATAGATTTCATTTTTTATATAGAAAGAGAGAATGGAGTTCTGGGGAAGGTAAATTTATAGGTTGGGAGAGAAAAAGAGGACTTCTTACTATCTTTAATAAATATATAAAAAATAATATTTCTAATGTTTTTTGGGCAAATACTATTGAAAGTCAAAAAGAGTTGTTACCAGATATAAAATATATAATTACTTTAGATTCAGATACAAATTTAGTATTAAATTCAGCTTCGAAATTAATTGGGGCAATGTCACATATTCTTAATAAACCTGTTATTGAAGAGAGAAAAGTAATAAAGCGGATATGGAATAATGCAACCAAGAATTGGACTTGACTTAGAAATATATAAAGCAAGTAAGTTTGCGGAAATTTATAGTATTCCAGGTGGAATTGATTTTTACAGTAATGCTATATCAGATGTTTATCAAGATTATTTTAAAGAAGGAATTTTTACTGGTAAAGGTATATATGATGTTGAGTGTTATAATGAAATTTTAGATAATGAAATTCCAGAAAATATTGTATTAAGCCATGATTTATTAGAAGGAAATTTTTTGAGATGTGGGCTTGTTTCAGATATAATGTTAATTGATGGTTATCCTTCAAAATATATTTCTTATATAAAGAGAAATGATAGATGGACAAGAGGAGACTGGCAAATCATTAGATGGCTTAAGTCTAAAAGATTAAATGAGATTTCAAAATTTAAGATATTTGATAATTTAAGAAGAAGCTTGTTAAAGACTTTTAGTTTGATATTGCTAATTATGTCTTTATTTACTTTTGCTATAAATAAGAAATTTAGTGTTATTTCTTTTACAATTTCTCTTTTATCAATTTGGGTAATGTATATTCTAGATATTATAAACTATATTGTTTTTAAAGAAAGTAATATAAATGGAGCGGTTTATTCTCATAAAAAATTTTCAAAAGATTTGCTCGGAATAAAATTAGATTTTCTTAAAATGTTTTTAGAATTAAGTCTCCTACCATTTGAAACATATAGAAATTTAGATTCTATATTTAGAAGTTTTTACCGAATGACAAAAAAAGAAAAACTTTTAGAGTGGGTAACGGCTGAAGAAGGAGAAAAACTATCTAAAAATGATATTATATATAATTATAAAAAGATGTTTATAAATGTTTTATCTGGAATATTATTTATAATTTTTGGAAAAAATTTAATTTTTAAAATAATAGGAATAATATTTTTAATAGCTCCATTCGTAGCCTTTCAAATATCCAAAGAGAAAAAAACTCAAAATAATATTAGTCCAAAAGACAAAGAATATTTAAAAGAAATTGGACTTAAAACATGGAAATTTTTTGAGGACAATATAACAAAAGAAAATAATTATTTAATATGTGATAATTATCAAGAGGATAGAAAAGAAAAAGTTGTTAGAAGAACTTCTTCAACAAATATAGGTTTAGAATTAATATCTATAATATCAAGTTTTGATTTAGAATATATAGATTTTGATAAAACTATTGAATATTTAAAAAATGTAATTAATACAATAAAAGTTTTGCCCAAATGGAATGGACATTTATATAACTGGTATAGAATAGATAATTTAGAACCATTAAGACCACGATATGTTTCAACAGTAGATAGTGGAAATTTTGTCCGGATATTTGTATATTGTGAAAGATTTTTTATATCAAAATAAATTAAAAGAAAATTCACTTTTATATAATGATGTAAATAATCTTATAAATCAGACAGACTTTTCAAAATTGTTTTCTGATAAAACAAAGTTATTTTCGGTTGGATTTAATTTAGAAGAAAATAAATTAACAGATTCGTATTATGATTTTTTAGCTTCTGAAGCAAGACAAGCAAGTTTAGTAGCTATTGCTAAAAGAGATGTTCCTGTAAAGCATTGGAATTCTTTAAGTAGAACAATGACAATTTTTAAAGAATATAAAGGCTTGATTTCATGGACTGGAACTGCTTTTGAATATTTAATGCCAAATATAAATTTGAAAAGATATCTTGGTAGTTTTTTAGATGAGTCAAGCAAATTTGCAATTTTGAGTCAAAAAGAATATTGTAGAAAATTAGGGGTTCCATGGGGAATTTCTGAATCTGCATATAATTTGAGGGATTTAAATTATAATTATCAATATAAAGCTTTTGGAATTCCGTGGCTTGGCTTAAAAAGAGGCTTAGAATATGATTTAGTAATTTCTCCATATAGTAGTTTTTTAGCGCTAGAGGAAGGCGAAAAAACAGCTATTGATAATATAAAAGAAATAGCAAAGTGTGGAGCTTATGATAAATATGGATTTTATGAAGCAATTGATTATACTTCAAATAGATTAAAACAAGGAGAGAAGTATTCGATTGTAAAGACTTATATGGCTCATCATCAAGGGCTTATTTTAAATTCAATAAACAATACGTTAAATGATAATATATTACAAAAAAGGTTTAATAATAATCCTGAAATAGAAGCTGTTCAGATATTATTACAGGAAAGAATGCCACTTGACTTTATTTTGACAAAGGAAAAGAAGCAAAAGCCTGAAATACCAAAGTTAAGTTTGGATTCTGGATATGTTGAAACTACTTTTTTAAATCCTAATAGAACAAACTTAAAATATAATGTTATTTCTAATGAGAACTATAAGATTGTTATAAATAGCTTGGGAGAAGAATATAGTGAGTTCAAAGATTGTTTAATAAACAGATATAGGGAAGGTTATGAGCTAAAGCAAGGAATTAATTTATATGTTAAAAATTTAAAAATAAATAGAGTTATAGATTTGACACCAGAAGAAGTTATATTTTCACAGGATAAAGCTATTTTTAAAATAACAGAAGGTGCTTTGAAGTTTCAACTAAATGTTACTTTAAATCCGAATAAACCAGTTGAAATAAGAAGATTAGAAATTGAGAATTTTGGTTCAAATGAAGAACTTTTAGAAGTAACAAGTGATTTTATTCCTGTTTTGTCTACAAAATCAAGCGAATATGCTCATCAAGCTTTTAATTCTATGTTTTTAAAGTTTGATATAGAAGATGATAACTTAATAATTGAAAGACACAATAGAGAATTAAGCGAATTTTTATATGTCGCTGTATGTTTATACACAGAAAATGCAAAAAAAGTGGATAACTCTTTTGAAATAGATAGTGACAAATATTTGGGAAGAAATAATTTTGATATTCCTAAAATGATTTCTTCTTCTGAAAATTTTTCTAATAGTTTAGACTATTCTATAAACAAAGTGGTAAGTCAAAAGCAAATATTTAAGCTAGAGCCTAATTCAAAAGCTTGTATTAATTTTTTAATAAGTGCTTCAAATAGTAGTAGAGAAGAAGCTCTTAAGAATTTAAAAGAATGTAAGGCTGAAAATACAATTTTAAAGATATTAGAAATTTCCAAAGTTAGAAGTGAAGAGGAAATGAACTATTTACAAATTTCTTCAAATGATTCTAAAAATTATAATGAATTATTAAGTTTTATTTTAGATGAAGATTTTTCAAAAGAATATAATTTGGATATAATGAAAAATTTTGAACTAAATTCTTTATGGAAATTTGGAATTTCTGGAAATTTACCAATAATAACAGTAAAAGCAAAAGGACTAGATGATATTGATAATGTTCAAGAAGTAATTGAATGTTATATGTATTACAGAGTTAAAAATATTTATATAGATTTAATAATTTTAAATGAAGAATCAAATGTATATGAGAGATTTGTAAGAGATGCAATAGATGGAATTATTTTAGACAAACAAATAAATTATTTAAAAAACATCAATAGTGGACTTTTTATAATAAATAGTAATGAGGTTTTAAAAGAAGATTTAGAGGCAATTGAATTTAAGTCCAAAATTATAATAGACAGTACAAAAGGTGGAATAAAAGAATTTATTAAAACACATAGAAAGAAGAAAATTGCTTTACCTGAAAAAAGGTATGTTTCAAATAATGATGAAATGATAGAAAAGCAAACAGAGGAATTGCTTTTTGATAATGGATATGGTGGTTTTTCTATAGATGGAAAAGAATATAAAATTGCTATAAATAAAGAAAATGAACTTCCTACAATTTGGTCAAATGTAATTTCTAATAAAGGTTTTGGATTAATTACAACAGAAAATATGATGGATTTAATTTGGAATAAAAATAGTAGATTAAATAGAATAACTGCTTGGAATAATGATACTGTTTTAAATGTTCCATCACAGATTGTCTATGTAAAAGATAAAGAAAATAATAAAATTTGGACATTAAATTCTAATATTTTACCAAACTCAAATTATTACTATGTGACTTATGGTTTTGGGTATTCAAAATATAAAAATGTTTATGATGGAATTTTACAACAAACTGATATTTTTGTTCCAAACGAAGAAAATATTGCAATAACAAAAATTAGATTTAAAAATACAAGTGATAGAGTAAAAAAATTAAAAATTTTGGTATATTTAAAAATAGTTTTAGGAGAAGATGAAAGTTTTTCAAATGGAAACTGTTATTTTGAGAAAGATGAAAATATAATTTTTATGAAAAATATGTTTTCAGGACAGGAATTTAATAAAATTGCTTATGTATCTTCAAATATGGAAATTAGAAATTTTACAAAATCAAAAAGAATATTTTTTGGAAATGGAAATATAAAATTTCCAGATAGCTTATTTGTGAATAATTTTGAAAATAGTTCAGGAATAGGAAATTGCTTAGGATTAGAGTTTGAAATTAATTTGAGAGAATATGAGGAAAAATACTTGATTTTAAACGTTGGGCAAGAAAATACTTTAATGGAAATTTATAAGACTTCTAATAAATTTGAAAGCTTGAGCAATATTGACAAAAGTCTTGAAAATGTTAATAAAAAATGGACGAATTTGATAAATAATTTAACTGTAAAAACTCCTGATGAAGAAATAAATATTTTAGTAAATGGCTGGCTTGTTTATCAAACATTAAGCTGTAGGCTTTGGGGAAAATCAGGATTTTATCAGTCTGGTGGAGCAAATGGTTTTAGAGACCAACTTCAAGATTGTTTAGGAATGAAATATATTGATAGTAGTTTGCTTAAAGAACAAATATTAAAATGTAGTAGACATCAATTTATAGAAGGAGATGTTCTTCACTGGTGGCATGATGAAACTAAAAGAGGAATAAGAACTAGATTTTCAGATGATTATTTATGGCTTCCATATTCTGTTTTTGAATATATTAAATTTACAGGAGATAATTCGATTTTAGATGAACAAATAGAATATTTAGATGGTGAACTTTTAAAAGAAGACGAAGTAGAAGTATATAATTTATATTTCCTAGGAGAGAAAAAAGAAAGTCTTTATTCTCATTGTTTAAGAGCAATAGACAGGGCTTGTGATTTTGGGGAAAATGGACTTCCTAAAATAGGTTCTGGCGACTGGAATGATGGATTTAGTAATATTGGTGTAAAGGGAAAAGGAGAAAGTATATGGCTTGGATTTTTCTTATATAATATTTTAAACAATTTTTCTAAAATTTGCAAAGAAAGAAAAGACATAGATAATTTTGAGAAATTTAATAAAATAAAAGAAGATTTACGAAAAAGTTTAAATACAAATGGCTGGGATGGAAGATGGTATAAAAGGGCGATTATGGATGATGGAACTGCAATTGGAAGTATGGAAAGTAAAGAATGTAAAATAGATGGGATTTCTCAAAGCTGGAGTGTTATTTCAAATGCTGGAGATAATGATAAAAAATATATTTCAATGCAAGAACTTGAAAATAATCTAGTTGATAGGGAAAATAAGTTTATAAAATTGTTTACTCCTCCATTTAATTCATGGGAAATAAATCCAGGCTATATAAAAGCATATTCAGAAGGAATTAGAGAAAATGGTGGACAATATACTCATGGAGCTATTTGGGCGATTATTGCAAATTGTATTTTAGGGTTTGGGGATAAAGCGGTTGAATATCTAAGGTTAATAAACCCTATTGAACACAGTAAAACTAAAGATTTAGCTAAAAGATATAGAGTAGAGCCTTATGTAATTTCAGCAGATATATATAGTAATCCAGGAGTTAAAGGAATAGGAGGTTGGAGTTGGTATACAGGGTCAAGTAGTTGGTATTATGATGCAATAGTTGAATATATTTTAGGACTAAAAATTGAAAATAAATATTTATATTTAGAGCCATGTATAGCAAGTTCATGGAAAGAATTTTCAATAAGCTATAAATATAAAACAACAATGTATAATATTGTCGTCAAAAATCCAGAAAATAAAAATACAGGAGTAAAAAAATTTTTTGTAAATGACAATGAAATTGAAGAAAAAAGAATACTTTTAATTGATGATGGAAAAATTTATAATATTGAAATTATAATGTAAAAAATGAAATTTTTTTGTATAATACTTGTAATATTTTTTTGTATATGATATAAATTATGTGTAACATTTAATAGAAAGGTGGCAAAAATTTGTGGAAGGTGTTGTGGATAGAGATAAAAAGACAATTTTAGTTGTTGATGATGAAAAAAATATTAGAGATTTGCTAGTTTTCAATTTACAAAATGAAGGTTATAATACTTTAGAAGCTGAAGATGGGCTTCAAGCTGTTGATATAGCTTTAAAAGAAAATCCAGATTTAATATTATTAGATGTAATGCTACCAAAACTTGATGGTAAATCTGTTTGCAAAAAGCTTAGATATTCTTTAAATATGTCTAATATTCCAATTTTAATGATTTCAGCAAAGGATACTGAAACTGATAAAATTGTTGGTCTAGAAATAGGAGCTGATGATTATATTACAAAACCTTTTCAAATAAGAGAAGTTATTGCTAGAGTTAAAGCTAACTTAAGAAAGTCAGAATTAAATTCAAATGTTGAGACTCAAGTAAAAGAAGATAAAAACAATATCATAAAAGTTGGAGATTTGACTTTAGATTTAAAACGTGTTGAAGTCAAAGTTAAAGATGAAGTTATTAATTTAACTAAAAAAGAATTTGATGTTTTAAAATATTTAGCATCTCAACCTGGACAAGTTGTTACTCGTGAAATGCTCCTTCGTGATGTTTGGGAATATGAAGAATATGTTGGGGCCATTAGAACTATTGATGTTACAATGAATAGAATTAGAGACAAAATAGAAAAAGACAAAGCTAATCCTAAAATCTTGATTACAAAAAGAGGTTCAGGATATTATGTAACAGATAAAAATTAAAATAAAAACTCCTCTAAAATATAGAGGAGCTTTTTATTTATAAATATTTTTTAAGAGTTTCTACGCTATCTTCTTGCATTTTAACAAATTCTTCTAGTAAATCATGAATTTCTTGAGATATATTAGGGTTATGATTTAATAATCTTCTTCCTTCTATTATTCCCATGTTTGTTCCTTTAACAAGAAGTTCGGCAAGTTTAGATGTTGTATCATCTTTCATTGTTTTCATTTCGATTTCCATTGATGTCATAGTTTTTTCCATTTTGTTTGGTGTATGAGGATCTTTATCAGAAAATTTTTGATATATATCATTTACTCTTTCAGAAATTCTTTGATATTTGTCTTCTTCTATATCTAAAGTCTCTAAAAAATTTCTATCCAAAACTTTGGGCTTTATTTCTTTTATTGAGTCAACTCCCATTGTTGCTCCCTTATTTATTTCATCTAAAACATTTAATTCATTTTGAATATCATTCATAAATTAACCTCCTGAATATAATTTATATTATTATTTGCAAAAATTAATAAGAATATTAAAGTAAATTAAAAATTTATGACTTATATATTGACTTCAAAATATCTATAACATAAAATACAAATAATAAAAGTTATTTATTTAAAGAAAGGAAGAACATATTATGAAAGAGAAAAAAGAATATATGGAAGTAGTGTATGAGCAATTTTCGCAAGATATTATTCCTACAGAAGAAATGAAAAAAATATATAAAAAATTTTCAGATAAAATTCAATTTTTAAAAGAAAAGGCTGATAAAGAAATAGTAAAAGATATTGACAGCTTGGAGGATATATTTTCTACACTAGCGAGTTTAGAAGTAAAGCAAGGCTTTTTAAAAGGTTTTTCAGTTGCAATGAATATAACTAGAGAAAACTTTGATTAAAACCTAAACAAAATGTGAAGTATCTAAATTAGGTACTTCATTTTTTTGGAAAAAAATTAAAAATATACTTGAATAAAAAATGATATAAGTATATAATATAAAAAGCTTATAATAGGAGAAAAATATGTTGAAGAACATACAAATAAAAATTGTTATGATTTTCGCAATTCTCGGAGTTATAGTTATTTCTAGTTTAGGAGTATTTTGCTTATATAGTTTAGGAGTTGCAAATGGTGAATTATCAGCAAGTTCTGTTGAAGCAAGAACTTTAATAGATGAACAGGTTGGAAAAATAGAAATAGCAATATACGTTTCTTTGGGAATATTTATGATGCTATCAATTATAGGTGGTTTTCTTGTTACAAGAGTTGTTTTAAGTCCTATCTCAAAACTTATAAAAAGCGCTGAAATGGTTTCCAGAAAAAAGAAATATTTAGGTGATGGGAAAAGTAAATCAGATTTTGATGATTTAACAAATGCTTTTGGATTTATGAATAATGAGCTTACAGATAACTTAAATGAAGCAACAAGACAGAAAAAACAAATTGAAGCAATTTTGCTACACATGACAGATGGTATCATAGCATTTAACAATGACGGTAAAATAATTCATATAAATCATGCTGCAAAAACATTTTTGGGAGTTAACGAAAATCAAAAGTTTAGTGAAATTTTTGATAAATATAATATTGACATAAATCTAGAAATGGTTATGTATCTTGAGAATTGGACATCTTTTGAAAGAAGAATAAATATAAATGGTAGAGCAGTAAATTTATTTTTTGCATCTTTTAAAGATGAAAATGAGATTCCAGCTGGAGTTATAGCAGTAATTCAAGATATTACAGAACATGTTAAACTTGATGAAATGAGAAAAGAGTTTGTTGCAGATGTTTCACATGAACTTAAAACTCCTATTACTTCAATTATGGGTTATGCAGATACATTACTTCAAAGTTCGGTTCCTGAAAATATGCAAAAAGAGTTTTTAGGAAGAATTTCAGAAGAAGCAAATAGAATGGCTGAATTAGTTAGTGATTTATTAACTTTATCTAAATATGATTCAAATAAAGTTGGTGATAAAGAAGAATTTGATTTAGGTGAAGTTACAAAACAAGCTTTTGATAGATTAAGGATAGAGGCAGATAGGAAAAATCAAGATGCGGAATGTTTGATTACTGCTGATGTTCCTGTAGTATATGCTGATAAAAAAGGAATTGAAAGAGTAATTTTAAATATTATATCAAATGCAATTAAATATACACCTGAAAACGGAGTAATAAAAGTTTATGTAGGGTTTGTATATAATGATGCATATATAAAAGTTATTGATAATGGAATTGGAATTCCAGAAGAGGAAATTCCAAAAGTATTTGAAAGATTTTACAGAGTTGATAAATCTAGAACTCGTGAAATGGGAGGAACAGGACTTGGGCTTCCAATTGCTAAAGAAATATTAGAACAAAACGAAGGAAAAATTGATATAAAAAGTCAATTAGGTAAAGGTACAGAGGTTGTTATAAGAATACCAACTAAACAGGCTTTATATAAAAGTTTTAAAAATACATCAGAAAAAAATTAAAGAGAGGATGAAAAATTATGAAAAAATCAGGAAAAATTTTTGCTTCTATTACACCTTTATGGTTATTACTTAACAATGTTGCTTATGCTACAACAGAAGTAGCAGAAGAGGAAGGTGATTCACCATATATAAAAATTTTTATGATAATTGGTGCTGTAGTAATTGCTTTGCTACTATATTTAGGCTATAAAATGGATACAAAAGGAAATGAAAAACCAGCAAAGCTAAAAAAAGAAAGACAAAAATTAGCCGAAAAAGCTACTGAAAAAGCCGAAGAGATTGTTCAAAATTCTGGAAGCTATGAAGCTGATGAAGTAAGTTATGAAGAAGATAGAGAAAACTTAAATAATGAAGATTTAAATGAAAAAGTTGAATATAATGAAGATGAAGAAGACTCATTATTTGAAGTAGCAAATGAAGAAGATGAAGAAGACGAAGAAGATTCTATATATGGATATGAGTCTGAAGAAGATGAAGTAGAGTTAGAAAAAGAGCAAGAAGATGATGGTGAAGGCGAAGAATTTGATGTTAGTATAATAGATAATTTAGATAATGAAGATGAAGTAAAACCATCTGAATCTACAAAAACATCTGAAGAGACAATGCTTTTTGATAGCAAAAGTTTAGAAAAATCTGATTCAAAAGAAAAATTAGAAAATGAGATAGATGAATTAGATGTTATGGATGAAGATATGGAAGCAAATTTAAAAGCAGAGGAAGAAAAAGATACTTTTATAGATGAATTAAAGAATTTTAAAGAGCAAGAAAGTAATTTTGAAGGGTTCTCTAGAGCTTCAAATGTTGAAACTTTAGAAACTGAAAAAGAACCAAAAAAATATAAAAGAGCAAAAGAAGATGCTTATAGTTCAGAAAATATTTCTGAAGATAATGAATTTTTGTCACAATTAGATGCAAATTTTCAACAAAGTAGAGCAGATAGAGAAGCTAAAAAGAATAGTAGTAAAAGTTCAACAATGTCAACTACTAAAAAAAATACAAAGAAAAAAGACTAATAAGAAAAGAGGAGAGCAAAAATTTTGGGAGACGACAAAGACAAATTAGAAAAAGAAGAGCAAAAACTAGGAAAAAAACCAAAAATGAGTGAGAATGCTAGAAATATATTAGAATGGATAGTTTGTATTGTAATTGCAGTTGTTTTAACATTATTATTTAGATATTTTATTGCTACGCCTACAGTTGTTCAACAAGTATCTATGTATCCAACATTAATTGAAGACCAAAGATTAATTGTTAAAAGAACTTTTAGAATAACAGGAAATATGCCTAAAAGAGGTGACATTATTACTTTTGAAGCAACGTCACATGCTTATTCAGAAGGAACAGCTGATCAATCAAATCCTGTAGCTATTTATATGGACGAAGATAGAAACTTATTTGATAGCTTTGTATATAATGTTCTAGAAATTACTAAAAAAAGTTATATAAAAAGAGTTATAGGGCTTCCAGGTGAACATGTTGAAATAAAAAATGGAAAAGTCTATATAAATGGAGAAGAGCTAGAGGAAGATTATTTACAACCAGATGTTATTACAGAATCTAGAGTATTTAATGATTTTATTGTTCCAGATAACTATTTATTCTGTATGGGTGATAATAGAACAAAAAGTACAGATTGCAGACATTTTGGATGTGTTCCTTTTGAGAAAGTAGAAGGGATAGTAATTTGTAGATTTTGGCCTTTAAATAAATTTGGAAGTGTTGATTAAGGAGAATAAATTGAAATTTGATGATGTAATTGGAAACGAAGAAGTTAAAGATTACTTAAGAAAAAGCCTAGAAAACAAAAATATATTACATAGTTATTTGTTTCTAGGAACAGAAGGAATTGGCAAACTTAAACTAGCAAAAGAGTTTGCCAAATTTGTTCTTTGCCAAAATAATTCTGAAGAAAATTGTAATTGTAAATCTTGCTTATGTTTTGAAGGAAATAATCATCCTGATTTTTTATGTATAAATGAACGGCGGAGATGTTATAAAAGTTGAAGAAATTAGAAATCTGACTCGGAAAAATTATAGAAAAGCCGATTATTTCTAATAAAAAAGTTTATATTATAAATGACTGTGATAAAATGAATAAAGAGGCTCGGAAATTGCTTATTAAAGACTTTAGAAGAGCCACCTGAATTTGCTTGCTTAATATTAATTTCTTCTAATGAAAATATGATTTTAAATACTATTAAATCAAGATGTATGAAAGTTAAATTTAAAAATATAGGGAATGACATATTATATGATTATGCAATAAAAAATTTAGGATATAGTGAAATAAGTAAAAATTTATTAGAGGTTTTTGATGGAAGTATTGGAAAGGCAATTGCGCTTAAAGAGAATAAGGACAAGTATTCTGAGTTAGAAAATATTATATCAATTTTGGAAACAGAGGATATTATTTCTATTTTAGAAAATTCAAAATTCATTTATGATAAAGAAAATATATATGATATATTAGACTATATGACAGTAAGTATATATTCAAAGTCAAAAGAGAACAAAAGATATTTAAATTGTTTAAAACACATAAGTAAAGCTTTAACAAGACTAAAAGCAAATGGGAATTTTGATATGGATATTGATTCTCTATTGTTTAATATGTGGGAGGAAGTAAATGAAAAAGGTCACAGGAGTTAGGTTTAGAAAAACAGGAAAAATATATTTCTTTGATCCAGAAGATTTAGAACTAGAAAAGGGAATGAACGTTATTGTAGATACAGCTATGGGAGAAGAATTTGGTGAAATTGCAATAGCATGTAAAGATGTAGAAGATGGTCAAATTCAAGACCCTTTAAGAAAGGTTGTTAGAATTGTTACTGATAAAGATAAACAGATGTATGAAGAAAATAAAGCTAAAGAACCTGAAGCAAAAATAATTTTTGAGAAAAAAGTAAAAGAACATGATTTGAAAATGAAACTTATAGATGTTGAGTTTAAATTTGATGGAAGTAAAGTTATTTTCTACTTTACAGCTGATGGAAGAATTGATTTTAGAGATTTAGTCAAGGATTTAGCTGCAATTTTTAAAACTAGAATTGAGCTTCGTCAAATTGGAGTAAGAGATGAAGTAAGAAGACTAGGTGGATGCGGAATGTGTGGAAGACAGCTTTGTTGTACTACATTTTTAGGAAACTTTGATACAGTATCTATAAAAATGGCAAAGGAGCAAAATATATCTTTAAATCCATCAAAGATTTCTGGATGCTGTGGAAGGTTAATGTGTTGTTTGAAATATGAGGAAGAAGTTTATACGGAAAAAATTAAAAGGCTTCCAAAAATCGGAGCTATAGTTAAAACTGAAGATGGAACAGGTGAAGTAGTTTCTGTTGAAACACTAAAAGAAAGAATTAGAGTTAAATTTAAAGAAAATGATGATACATTTTTCAAAAAATATGATGCAAAAGATGTTACAGTAATTAAAGATGCTATTGCAGATGATGATGTAAGTAGTCAAGATGTTGAAAATGAAGATGATTTAAAGGAATTAGAAGAGCTTGAAAAACTAGAAATGACGGAAAATAAAAATTCTGATGATATTTAAAAATAAGAGGAAAATATATGAAGTTATTATTGAAAAATGCTAGACTTTTAGATATGGTAGGGATGTTTCCTGAAATTAAAGAAAGAGATATTTTAATTGATGGAAATAAAATTGCTGAAATTTCTCAAGTAATTAATGAATCAGCAGATAAAATTATTGACTGTAATAAAAATATTGTTATGCCCGGATTTGTCAATACTCATAATCATTTAGCAATGAGTATATTTAGGGGTTATAAAGATGATAAGAGTTTAATGGATTGGCTGAATAATGCGATTTTTCCTATTGAAGATAAATTTATAGATGAAGATTTTTATTGGAATTCTTATGAGAGCTGTTTAGAGCTATTACAAACTGGGACTACAACTTGTAATGATATGTATTTCGGAATGAAAAATATTGTTAAAGCAATTGAAGATTCAAAAATTCGTTCAGTTGTTTCTTGGTGTATAACAGATAATTCTATTGGTAGTAAGCCTGAAGAGACTATCGAATATTCTGAGAAATTTAATAATGATAAAAATAGCAAAATTAAAGTTTTTGCATCTTTTCATGCACCATATACTTGTAGTCCAGATACAATAAAGCTTGTAGTGGATTTAGCTAAAAAAGCAAATATAGGAATACATACTCATTTAAGTGAAACTATAGATGAGGAAAATGAGATTAAAGAAAAATATGGTAAAACTCCAACAGAATATTTAAGAGACTTAGGAGTTTTTGATGTACCAGTAATTTTAGCTCATGGGATTCATTTTAGTCCAAGTGACATAGAAATTTTGAAATCTATAAAAGGTGGAATATCTCATAATCCTATTAGTAATTGCAAGTTAGCATCTGGAATTTGCGATGTTGTAAATTTAAGAAACAATGGAATAAAGGTTGGAATTGGAACAGATGGAACGGGAAGTACTTCAACTTTAGATATGTTTGAGGAAATGAAGACTACTGCGTTTTTACAAAAAATAAATAATATGAATCCTGAAGCAATAAAAGCTTATGATATTTTAAAAATGGCTACAATAGAAGGCGCTGAAGTACTTGGTTTGCAAGATGAAATAGGAACGATAGAAATTGGAAAAAAGGCTGATATAATTATTATAGATACTTCTGGATTAAGATTTACTCCAGAAAATGATATTGCTACAACTCTAGTATATTCAGCAAATGGAAGTGATGTATTAACAACTATTGTTGATGGTGAAGTTTTAATGGAAAATAGAAAATTTTTATATTCAGATGAAGAATTAGTTAAGAAAAAAGTAAAAGAAAATTCTAAAAGATTGTTAAAATAAAAAAATAAGTTTTGATAAAACATCAAAACTTATATTTTTTATTATTTTCAAAATTAATCAACTTTTGGAGCTCCTACTGGACATACACCTTCGCAAGTTCCACATTCTATACATTGTTCTTTATCAATTACATAGCATTGTTCACCTTGTTTAATACAAGTTACAGGGCAAGCACCTTCACAAGCACCACAGCTAATACATTTTTCAGGGTCAATTTTATATGCCATTTTAAAATACACTCCTTTCACTATAATTTATAAAGATTATAGACCTTTTCGTAAAAAAAGTCAATATCAAAATTTTAATTAACTAATTGCCTCATTATATTGGCTATTAATTTGCTCTTCAACATTTTGGAGTTGTTTTAAAATACCAGTAGTAATTGAAATTATATTTATTACTTTTATATCATTATTGTCTGAAATTTGTTTTAAATTTTCTTTTTTATAGTTATTTAATATTTCTAATAATTTCTTTTTACCACTAAATATATTTAAGATTTTTCTTCTTAATTTTTCAAAAAAGCTTCCTTTATATAATTCAATTTGGTAAAATTTATTTTCAAAAACTTCTTGAATATCTTTTTCAAAGCTTTCAATACACCAATTTAAACGAGCATTACATTCTTCAACAATTACAGAGTAATTAACTTTTTTTTGAAGAAGAGCTATAATTTGATTGTTTATTTTTTTCAATTCAGCATCTTTTTTATTTTGTTTATTTTCAACTAATTGAATAACATTTCCAGTTATCATTGTTTGATTATTAACAGCTTCTTGCCTGTTTTTGAAAATTTTTATATATAAATAATCATAAGACTTTATTAATTTATCTATTTCTTCTGTATATTTCTTAACTGTTAGATTTATATTTTCTTTGTAGTCTTTAATATCTTGTTCATAGAAATTTACTTGATTTGAAAGATAATTTTGAACTTCTTGAATTTTTTGAGTTTTCAATTCATTTATTTGTTTTTCATAAATAGCAAGTGTTATCATAGACTTTTTTTCTTCTATAGAATTAAATTCTTTTAAATTTTTTTCCAATTCAATTAATAATTGATTTTTATCCATAGTGTCTCCTTTATTTAAATATATCCAAATCATCTATTGCACTTTGAGCAGTTTTACCTAAATCTTTTGCTTTAGTATTTGCTTTTGTAAGAAAAGGGCTAATAAATTGTGTACAAACTAAATTTGTAGCTTTAGAACCTAATAGTATAGTACTTTTTATTTCATCAATTAAGGTAGCATCATTTCCTAAAACTTTATCAGCAAGATATTTTGAAGCAATAAATGCACCTGTTCCTAATGCAACTGGTGGAATGAGAACAGAAGCAGCAATTATTCCTCCACCAGATGCAATTACGTGAAATTGTTTACTATTTGCTAATGAATTTAATATTCTAGTTCCACCTCTAACTCCTAGTTCCAAAGTTCCAGCTAAAGCTTTTAAACCATATTTTCCTGTAAATTTTAAGCCTTTTTTTCCAAAATCTTTTACACCTTTGATTACTCTTTTTCTATCTGCCATGTTAATCACCATTTACCCTATTAATTGTGATAAATATTCATTTTGTTTTTTTATAATATCATTTTCTTTATCATTACAAATATCTAAATATTTTTTTAATTCTTGAATAGATAATTTATCGATTTTTACATCTCTTCCTTCAATTTTTATAAGTCCATAATCATCAAACATGATAGTTTCTCCTTTGTATCTAATATCCCTATAAATTTTATAACATATAGAAAAAATTATGTCAATATGGTTTTTCAAAATCTTAAAATTAGATTTATTTTTTGTCTTGATATAAAAAAATCATAGTGATATAATAAAACAAATATGTAAAGTGGTAGGTGAGACCAATAGGAAAGAAAAAAAATAGTAAAGAAAAATTAAAAAAAGAGAAAAAAGAAACAGTAGCTATGATGTTAATGATAGGAATTATTATAACTGTAGGTTTTGTTGCTGTTATTGCTAATCTTTCATATATAATTTTTGTTAAAGGAAATACTTATAAAAAATCTGCTTATGCTCAACAAACCAAAAGTCAAATTATCAGTTCAAATAGAGGAACTATTTATGATGCTAATGGTGAAGCTTTGGCTGTAAGCGTTTCTGTTGATACAATCTCAATAAATCCTGACAAAGTAAAATACGAAAATGGAAAAGCAGTTGAGAAAGAACTTTTAGCTCAAGGTTTTTCTGATATTTTTGGATTAGAATATAATTCCACTTTAGAAAAAGTAAAAAGCAAATCTTCAGTAGTTGTAATTGCAAAAAAAGTTGAATCAGATAAGGTTAATTTGCTAAAACAATGGATGAAGGATAATAAAATTACTACTGGAATTAATATAGATGAAGATTTTAAAAGATATTATCCAAATGGAAGTTTAGCATCAACTTTAATTGGATTTTGTGGAACAGACAATACAGGTCTTACAGGATTAGAGGCTAGATGGAATAATACTTTAGTTGGAACTTCAGGTGTACTTACTGCTACATTAGATGTACATGGAGATTCAATTTCTGATGAAGATGAAGAATATATTGCTCCTGAAAATGGAAGTAATATTTATTTGACAATAGATTCAGCAATTCAAGGAATTGCTGAAAAATATTTGAAACAAGCTGTTATAGATAATTCAGCAGGATATGGTGGAGTAATTATAATGGACCCACAAGATGGTGATATTTTAGCTATGGCGAATTATCCAGATTATGATTTAAATGATCCACAAAACCCGGTATATACTGGTTTAGGAGATAAATGGGATAGTCTAACAGATGAACAAAAAAGTGATGCAAGATTTAAATTATGGGCAAATAAAAATGTTTCATATCTATATGAACCTGGTTCAACATTTAAAACAGTTGTATCTTCAATTGGGTTAGAAGAAGGATTAGTTGAAACAGATACAGAAGGTCAGTTTCATTGTGGTCATTTTTATCATGTTGGTGACAAAGATATTTATTGCTGGAGCCCAAAAGATCATGGTTATTTATCATTAAGAGGAGCTCTTGAAATGTCTTGCAATCCAGCATTTATGCAATTAGGGCAAATAATTACTGCTAGAACAATGTATAAATATTTTGATGCGTATGGACTTTTTGATAGTATTGGTTCAGATATAGCAGCTACTCCAAAAAGTAGTTTTACTAAATTAGAAGAAATTGGACCTGTTGAACTTGCTACAATGTCATTTGGTCAAAGATTTTCTATTACTCCTTTGCAGATGATTACAGCTGTTTCAACAATTGCAAATGGTGGAAATTTAATTGAGCCAAAAATAGTTGGTAAAATTGAAAATACTGATAATGGTAGTATTACAACAGTTGAAACAAAAAAAGTTAGAAAAGTTATATCAGAAGAAACTGCTAATAAAGTTAAAGATATGATGCATTCAGTAGTTGAAGAAGGAACAGGACAAACTGCTAAAATTGAAGGGTATGAAATTGGAGGAAAAAGTGGAACTTCTGAGCCTATTGAGTCTAGAAAAGAAATAGATGGATATACAGCTTCATTTGTAGCAATTTCACCAATAGAAAATACAAAAGTTGTTTGTTTAGTAATGTTATTTAATTTAACGGAAAATCAAGAACATCAAGGTGGTCCAACTTGTGGTCCTGTTGCTAGACAAATATTGTTAGAAGTTTTACCAAATTTGAAATAGTGTATAAAGAAAGTATAAACTATTTTTATTGCTTGCATAAAAAATTATTTAATGATATGATTTTATAGAAGAAATTTTATGAGGTGAGATAAGTTGGCGAATAAAAATGATTGCATGATGCAATATTTTGAGTGGTATTTGCCTAGCGATTCTAAATTTTGGAATAAAGTTCAAAAAGATGGAACTCATTTATCTAATCTTGGTATTAATTATGTTTGGCTTCCTCCTGCATATAAAGGAGCTGGCGGTACGAATGATGTAGGTTATGGAGTATATGATTTATACGATTTAGGAGAGTTTAATCAAAAAGGAACAATTCCTACTAAATATGGGACAAAAGAAGAATACCTAAATGCGATTAAAACGTTAAAAGAAAATAATATAAAAGTTTTAGCTGATATTGTTTTAAACCACAAGATGGGAGCTGATGAAGTAGAAGAGGTTCTTGCAATTCAAGAGGATGAAAATAATCGAAATGTTAGTGTTTCTGATGCAATGCCAATAAAAGCTTGGACGAAATATACTTTTGTTGGGCGTGGAAATGTTTATTCAGATTTCAAATGGGATTGGACACATTTTCATGGAATAGACTGGGATGAAAATACTAGAAAAGCTTCTGTTTTCAAGTTTTATGGAAAAAAATGGGATGAAGATGTTGATAAAGAAAAAGGTAATTTTGATTATTTAATGGGCGCTGATATTGATATGAATAACAATGATGTATCAAATGAACTAATTAAATGGGGAAAATGGTACTATCAGATGACAAATGTAGATGGCTTTAGATTAGATGCTGTGAAGCATATTAGGGCTGATTTCTTTCCAAAATGGTTAGAGGAAATAGAAAAAGAATTAAATGATGGAAATCCTATTTATACTGTTGGAGAATATTGGTCATTAGATATAGATGTTTTAAAAAATTATATTGAAAAAACTGAAGGAAAAATAAAACTATTTGATGTTCCGCTTCATTACAATTTATATAAGGCTTCAATCAGCAATGGAGAATATAATTTAGCAGAGATATTTGACGGAACTTTAGTGAAGGAAAGACCAGATTTAGCTATAACTTTTGTTGATAATCATGATACAGAAATTGGTCAAGCTTTGGAATCTTGGGTAGCTGATTGGTTTAAACCACATGGATATTCGTTAATTCTTTTAAGACAAGATGGAACTCCTTGTGTATTTTACGGAGATTATTATGGAGTTCCTGAAAAAGGCGTTAGTCCAAAAAATGAATTATTAGATAAATTATTAAAAGTAAGAAAGTATTTTGCTTATGGAGAACAGGAAGATTATTTAGTTTCTAATAATTTAATTGGATTTACAAGAAAAGGAGATTATGAACATCCTGATTCAGGATTAGCTGTTGTTATGACTGATAAAGATGGTGGAAATATTACAATGAATCTTGGAAAAAGTCATGCCAATAGCGTATTTTATGACTGTTTGGGAAATATTCAAAATAAAGTTTATATAGACCAAAATGGAAATGGAGATTTTTCGTGTAATGCTGGAAGCGTTTCCGTTTGGATAAAAGATGGACAATATGTAAATTAAAAAATCTGAAATATTATTTATTTCAGGTTTTTATTTTTTATAAAATTCTTTGTGGATTATTAGTTCTACCGACTAAATAATCAATGGAAGTATCGTAAAAATCTGCGAGCTTTATAAGACTTCTAATATCAATTGTGTTTTCGCCTGTTTCATATCTAGAATAAGTTTGTTGAGTACAATTTAATAGTTTTGCAAGATCTTTTTGTTTTAAATCTCTATCTTCTCTTAAGTTTCTGATTCTTAGTTCCATATATATTTTCTCCCTTTAAAATGTATTTTTATTATAAAATATCCGTAAAAAGTGTATTGACTTATACACTGAAAACGTGTATAATTTATAAAAATACACGTTAAACGCGTAAAAATGGAGGAAAAAATATGAAAAAACAAAAGAAAAACAGTGGAATAACGCTTATAGCTCTTATTATTACAATTATTGTTTTATTAATATTAGTAGGAGTTTCAATTCCTTTAGTGATAGGAGAAAATGGAGTGATAAACAAAGCAGTAAGTGCGAATGAAAAAACAAATTTAGCTCATGATATAGAGTTAAGACAATTAACGATGGCAGAAGCAGCGATGAATCTTGAAAATATGGAATATATTGATAAAAATGAAGATAAAGTAACAATTCCAGCAGGTTTTGCAGCAAGTCAGATTGAAGGAGAAAATACAGTGGATGATGGATTAGTTATAATGGATTCAAAGGGGAATGAATTTGTTTGGATTCCATGTGATAGTAAAACAGTTTATGAAGAGGCTGGTGAATATTCACGCAGTGGAAAAATTGGGTGGACTAGTTGGGCTTATGATGTTGATGCAGAAGGTCAGACAGATGGAAGATATAAAGCAAAAACTGGTTGGGAAAATCCTTTACAACAAATAGAGAATGCGAAATTAAGTATAGAAAAGTATAATGGATTTTATATAGCAAGATATGAAGCTGGAGTACCAAGTAATGCTAGTTTTTATGTAGCTTCAAATGAAAAAAGTGATGGGGTAGAATACAAATATATAGATTCAAGTGATGGAACAAATATAAGAAATGTAAATAATTTAATTCCAGTAAGTAAAAAAGAAAATCAAGTATGGAATTTTATAAATCAAAAAAATGCAAAAATTGTATCAGAAAAAATGTATGATACTAATGCAAGTGTAAATAGTTATTTAGTAGATTCAAATGCTTGGAATCATATATGTAAAAATATATTAGAAAATATAATTGGAAAAGAAGGATTAAAAGATTCTAAAAAATGGGGAAATTATTTTGATAATACAACGACTGATTATGGAAGAATAAAAGGTCTATTTGCCTTACATGAATACAAGACAGAATTGGACTTATGGACTTATGCAAATAGTTATAACTATAAGAGTATTTTTCAAGATATGAGAAATACTAAAAGGGTAGAATTATTTACTGGAGCAGTGGATGATTTTAAAATATATAATATTTATGATATGGCTGGGAATGTTTGGGAATGGTCTGCGGAAGTAGCCAAAAATCAGCCTTATGGTGAAGGTAACAAAATTGAGCAAAGAGACTATGCAGTTATTCATGGGGGAAGTTTTAACAGTAGTGGCTATCATAGTCCATTGCAACTTGCGGATGGCGATAATCATATAGATACTTGTCAGGTTGATCTTGGGTTTCGTGTAGTTCTTTATTTAAAATAAATACGTGGAATGAAATTATAATTCTAAATCAAAAAATAAGTTTATGAATAAGTTATATAGAATTTTCGGATTGGATATTTACAATAAATTAATCATAAAATAACACGATTACGGTCATTGTCCTACTTATACTTGCTGGAGTCTCACTAAATGCGATAATTGGAGAGAATGGGATAATAACAAATGCGTTAGATGCAAAATTATTAAATCAATATTTAACATATAAGGAAGAACTAGAAATTAATTTAAATCAAGAAATAAATACTTCGGGAGAAAAACTAAAAGAATATATGCCATCAATGAAAAAAGAAGATGAGGATAATTTTATAGTACTAAATGGAAAATTATATTTTATAGGAAAAGGAGAATATGAAAGGGAGATTGCAAAGAAAACAGGAATAGATACATCATTAAGTAATGAGAATTTTTCAATAGAAGATTTAAAAGTATTAGCAGGAAGTATATTGCCACTTGGTAAAGTACACAAATTGCCAGAAAATGACAAAGATGAAGCACCAAAAGAATTAGTAGGGAAAAGGTTATATACTAAAAATATAGGAAATGATATAAATTGGGATATGGTGATTGATTATAATGATAGTAATGAAGAGACAGGACGATGGGGAAGTGGATATTATTTATTAGTAAAAGGAGAATATGAAATAGATGAAAAAATAATAAAATTAGAGAATGATTACATAATAGACTATAGAAATAGTGAATTAATGAGATTAAGTGAAAGATATGAAGATTGGAATATAGATTCAACGTTAGGAACAAAAGATGGGCTGGTACTAAATTTAGATTCAACAAATTTTGAGGATTTAGTTAATAATCAAGGTTTTTTGGATTCAGATAAATTATTTAAACTTTATGGTTATAGGGTAGACCGGTAACATTATGTATGATGATGAAAATAATAGTTTGGACTTTAAATATAATGGAGATTATTCAGAGGAGCCAAGAGGAGCTTATTTAAGCACGACTAGCGGATATGATTTGAGTAATGGTTTCACATTTGAATTTTTTGGAAATTTAAGAAATATTGAGCAAAAACAAGATAAAGTTACTTATGATGCTGGTATGGGGCTTTTTTGCTTAGGTCCAAATATTTGGAAAGATTCAGGAAAGGTATTAGGGTTTGGTTATAATAAGAGTGGTTTATTTGCTAATATGGGACCTTCCTCTGCACATTGGTGTGGCGACGTTTACGTAGGTCCGTATGGTGGGACAGTAGCGAAAGGATTAAAATTTCCGGCTGGTGAAGATGTGTATATAACTATTACTTATCAGGTAGGAGAAGGTGGTATAAGTGGAAATGAGTTTGATGACTTGTTGTTACTTTACATAAATGGAGAAGTAGTTACTGAAGCAGATTTCAAACATGATGAATGGTTGAAAAATCAAGATTATTTTCGGTGGAACGTCAACACCGATATACGTAGGGGTTATGACGTGGAACGTGCCTACAACAATGTATTATTTGGATGGTACTGTACGTTGCTTAAGATTTTATACTAAAGGGCTAAGTGATGAATTATTAAAAAAGAATTTTGAAATTACTATGAAATATTTAAATTCATTTTAATGGATTTTTATATAATAACTATTATAAAAAATTTTGGAATTTTTTAACTAAAATGTCGACATGGTTCGGCATTTATTTTTTATGGTGGGATATTATATTTTATTTAATAAGTCTTGAAAAATGGTAAAAAATGGTATACAATACTAAACGTATAAAAAGAAGCGGAGGAATTGAAAATGAAAGTTATTTTAAAGCAAGACATTAAAAATGTTGGGAAAAAAGATCAGATAATTAATGCTGCTGATGGATATGCTAGAAACTTTTTATTCCCTAAAGGGTTAGCAGTTCCAGCTGATAATTCTAACATAAGTGAATTAAAATCAAAGCAAAATGCAATTGCTAATCAAAAAGCAAAAGATTTAGAAAATTCTAAACGCTTAGCGGAAGACTTGAAAACTAAAACATTAGAGATTTCAGTAAAAGCTGGAAGTAATGGAAAACTATTTGGTGGTGTTACTTCAAAAGAGATATCAGAGGCTTTAAAATCTCAATTAAATGTTGACATAGACAAAAGAAAAGTACAAACAGATACAATTAAACAAGAAGGAATTTATAAAGTTGATTTAAAATTATTAGAAGGAATTACAGCTACAATTAATGTACATGTTAAAGCTATTATTTAAATAGTAAACATGAAAATTATAAACTTGAATGATAAGTTATATCTTATGTTGTTGTTATTCAAACAATTTCAAATTGACGTACCTTTGTATGTATTATTTTTGCATGCTTAGTAATACTTGTTTTTAATTCAAATTAGGAAGGAGAAAGATATGGATTTAAATAAAGTTCCACCACATGATATTGAAGCTGAACAAGCTGTTTTAGGCTCAATGTTATTAGATAAAGATGCGGTAATTTCAGGGTTGGAAATTTTGAAAGAAGATGATTTTTATCGTGAAGACAATAAAGCTATTTTCTCAGCTATATCAAGTCTTTATTTAAAGTCACAACCAGTTGATTTAATTACTGTAAAAAAAGAATTAACTGAAGATGGAAATTTTGAGCGTATTGGTGGAATAGAATATCTTGCTTCACTTCCGGGAAAAGTTCCTACAACAGCTAATGTTGATAAATATATAAAAATTGTTGAAGAGCAAAGCTTAAGAAGAAAATTAATTCAAACTTCGAATGAATTAATTTCTCTTGGATATGATGATACAGAAGAAACAGAAAGAATTATTGATTTAGCTGAAAAAAGAGTTATGGATTTAACTCAAGATACTTCAAATAAAAGTTATAGTTCTATAAAAGACGTATTAGTTTCTGCTTTAGATGAATTGGAAAAATTATATAATCAAAAAGGAAGAATTTCTGGAATTACGACAGGTTTTATTGGAATAGATAAAATGACATCAGGACTTCATAATTCAGATTTATTAATACTAGCTGCAAGACCTGCTATGGGTAAATCAGCTTTTGCTGTAAATATTGCTACAAATGCTGCAAAATCTGGAGTCCCAGTTATTATATTTAACCTAGAAATGTCTAAAGAACAGGTTGTAAACAGAATTTTAGCAAGTGAAGCTTTAATTGATAATAATAAGTTGAGAACAGGTCAGTTAGATGACAGTGACTGGATGAAAGTTGCTTCAGCTTCAGGAATTTTATCAGATACGCCAATATATATTGATGATACTCCTGGAATTTCAATTATGGAAATTAGAACAAAATGTAGAAAACTAAAAATGGAAAAAAATATTGGACTTGTTGTAATTGATTATTTACAGTTAATTACTGCATCAGGAAAGAAAAATTCTTCTCGTGAACAAGAGATTTCAGAAATTAGTAGATCTTTAAAAATTTTAGCAAAAGAGCTAGATGTTCCAGTCATTGCGCTTTCACAGCTTTCAAGAAGTGCTGAAAAAAGACAGGATGAAAAAAGACCAATGCTTTCAGATTTGAGAGAATCTGGAGCTATTGAGCAAGATGCTGATATAGTAATGTTTATTTATAGAGACGATTATTATAATAAAGAATCAGAAAGCCAAAATATTGCAGAAATTATATTTGCTAAACATAGAGGCGGTTCAACTGGAACAGTTAAGCTAAAATGGTTAGGAAATTATACCAAATTTTTAGATTGCGCGCCAGATGAAATAGTTACAGGTGGATAAGAGGAAAAATGATTGAAGACAAAGTTTTAAAAACAATAAAAAAATATAATTTAATAGAGAAAAAAGATAAGGTCCTTCTAGGCGTTTCAGGAGGACCTGATTCTATTACAATGCTATATATTTTAAATGAACTTTCTAAAAAATTGGACTTTGAAATTTTTGTTTCTCATATAAATCATGGAATTAGAAAAGAAGCTATAGATGATGAAAAATATGTAGAAACTTGGTGTGAAAAATTAAATATTCCATTTTTTGTTTTACATAGCAAGGTTGAAGAATTGGCAAAGACGGAAAAACTAGGCGTAGAAGAAACTGGGCGAAAAGTTAGATATGAATTTTTTGACAAAATTGCTAAAAAAATAGGGGCAAATAAAATTGCTGTAGCACATAATAAAAATGATAATAGTGAAACTATAATAATGAATATTTTAAGAGGAAGTGGAAGCAAGGGACTTTGTGGAATAGAGGCAAAACAAGGAAACATTATAAGACCGATGATAGAGCTTGAAAGAAGTGAAATTGAGAAATTTTGCGAAGAAAAAAATTTGAATCCTAGAATAGATAAAACAAATTTTGAAAATGAATATACGAGAAATAAAATCCGTAATATAGTGATTCCCTATATAAAAGAGGAATTTAACCCAAATATTGTTAATTCTTTAGAACGATTAGCTGAAATAATGAGAGAACAAGAAGAATATATACAAGAAGAAACAGAAAAACAATATAAAAATGTTGTAATTAGTGAAATAAAAAATGATAAAGATGTGTATAATATAATTGTTCTAGATTTAAAAAGATTTAATAAATTGCCAAAAATTATAGAGAAAAAGATTATTTTAAAAGCTATCTATAAGCTTTTTGGAACAGTTAAAAGAATAGAAAAGATTCATTTAGAGGATATTATTAAGCTTTGCAATAATAATATTGGAAATAAATTTTTAACTCCAAATAAAAATTTGAAAATTGTAATAAAAAATAAACAAATACATATAAATAAGTTAAAATAAAGTATCCGTAGTAACACTTAGAACAGTCTATGTTACAAGGGTATTTTATTTTTTAAAACCTATTGCAAAGCGAAAATCAATGTGCTATATTATTTAATAGAAAAAAGATTTTCGAATAAAATAGGAGGTACGATTTGAAAAGTGGAATAAAAACATTAGCTATGTGGATGATAGGAATAGTAATATTTTTTATATTATTAAATGCAAATTTTAATAATAAAGATACTAAAATGAGCTATTCTGAATTAATTAATAGCATAAGAGCTGGTGAGGTTTCAGAAATTACAGTTTCAAGTGAGGGAACAACAGCTGAAGTTAAACTTGATTCAGATAATGTTAAAAAGGAAGTAACTATTCCTAGTCTAGATAGTTTCATGGATACAGTAACTGAATATATGAATGAAGACCATCAAAGTTTTGAATTAAATCAAGAAGAACCATCAATATTATCAGTAATATTTGATATATTCTCACCATTTATTATATTGATAATTTTCTTATTATTCTGGTTATTATTAATGAATCCAGGTCAAAATGCAAGTAAAACTAATTCATTTGGAAAAAGCAAAGCTAGAATGATAAATATGCTAGATGACAAAAATAAAGTTACTTTTAAAGATGTTGCTGGTGTTGACGAAGAAAAAGAAGAATTAGAAGAAATTGTTGAGTTTTTAAAAGCTCCAAAGAAATTTACTGATATGGGTGCTAGAATTCCAAAAGGTGTTTTATTAGTAGGACACCCTGGAACAGGTAAAACTTTACTTGCTAAAGCTGTAGCTGGAGAAGCTGGAGTGCCATTTTTCTTTATAAGTGGTTCTGATTTTGTTGAGATGTTTGTTGGTGTCGGTGCTTCAAGAGTTAGAGATTTATTTGATCAAGCTAAAAAGAATGCACCTTGCATTATATTTATAGATGAAATTGATGCAGTTGGACGTCAAAGAGGAGCTGGTCTTGGTGGAGGCCATGATGAAAGAGAGCAAACTTTAAACCAATTGTTAGTTGAGATGGATGGATTTACTAAAAATGAAGGTGTTATAGTTTTAGCTGCTACTAACAGACCTGATGTTTTGGATAAAGCTTTATTAAGAGCTGGAAGATTTGATAGACAAATTGTAGTTTCTAATCCAGATGTTAAAGCAAGAGAGCAAATTTTAGAGGTTCATGCTAGAAAGAAGAGATTAGCAGATGATGTTGATTTAGGAATTATTGCTAGAAATACAGCTGGTTTTGCTGGAGCTGATTTAGAGAATGTTTTAAATGAAGCTGCTCTTTTAGCTGCTAGAAGAAATAAGTTAGAAATTGGAATGGCTGAAGTTGAAGATGCTATGGTAAAAGTTACTATGGGACCTGAAAAGAAATCTAGAGTAATTAGTGATAAAGAAAAGAAATTAGTAGCTTTCCACGAAGCTGGTCATGCTGTTGTTAGTAGATTTTTACCAACACAAGATAATGTACATCAAATTTCAATTATTCCTAGAGGAATGGCAGGTGGTTATACTATGTATAGACCATCTGAAGATAAATCATTTATGAGTAAAATGGAAATGGAAGAGAATATTGTTTCTTTACTTGGTGGTAGAGTTGCAGAAGAGCTTGTTTTAGGAGATGTTTCAACAGGTGCTTCAAACGATATTGAGAGAGCTACAAAAATTGCAAGAGCTATGGTTACTAAATATGGTATGAGTGATAAACTAGGAGCAATTGCTTATGGTTCTGGAGAAGAGGAAGTATTTTTAGGAAGAGATTTTGCTAAAGAGAAGAATTATAGTGAAGAAACTTCTGGTATAATTGATGAAGAAGTTAAGAGAATAATTGATACAGGATATCAAAGAGCTCGAAAATTATTATCAGATAATATTGATAAATTAACTGCAGTTGCCAATGTTTTACTTGAAAAAGAAAAAATTGATGGAGATGAATTTGAAAATATAATGAATTCATAGAAATTAAAAATAGAGGTTGCAAAACAACCTTTATTTTTTTATGCTTATTAATTATTATTTTGTTACAAAAAAATAAAAAATTTTTTTCTGTAGCGGAGGTAAGACTTTTAAGTCTAAGCATAATTCAATTTGTAACCTATAATTACAGAATTGAAATAAAGTCTAAAGCCTTTTAAATATTTGAGGTTGAACCGTTCGGCTTACATAAAATAATACCGTTGACATTATATTTTTGAATGATAAAATGACCTTGTACAAAAGAGAAGAGATAATTTAAGAAACATTAGATTTGGGGGCTTTAGCAATGGATGTAACAAAAATGAACTCTTTAGATAAAAATATTTTAAGCTTGATTAAAAATACAAATAAAGAAGCAGCCGAAGAAAATAGCAATAAAAATTCTGTTTTAGTATCAACTTTAAGAGATTTGATAGCGGGTGAATGCTCTAAAGATATAGCAGATAGGCTATTATTACCGGAAAAGATTGTAAAAGCTCATAATGAGGGAGTTTTACACTTCCACGATAAAGATTATTTCATACAACCAATGCATAATTGTATGTTAGTAAATATAAAAGATATGTTAGATAACGGAACTGTTATGAATGGAAAAATGATTGAATCACCAAAAAGTTTTAGTGTTGCTTGTAATGTTACAACTCAAATTATTGCTGCAATTGCAAGCCGGACAATATGGTGGACAGTCTGTCGATATTAGGCACCTAGGAAAATATTTAAGAAAAACTTATGATAAAACTTTTAAAAAGAGATACTTAGGATATATCGAAAAAGGAGTAACAGATGAAGAAGCCAAAAAGAGAGCAAATGAAGATGCTTTAGAAAGACGTCAAGAAGACCTAGAAACAGGGGTACAAATGATTCAGTATCAGATAAATACATTAATGACTACAAATGGACAAACTCCTTTTGTAACTATATTTATGTATTTGGATGAAACAAATGAGTACATTGATGAAATTGCATTAATTATTGAGGAAATTTTAAAACAAAGATTAAGAGGAATGAAAAATGAGCAAGGAGTATATGTTACTCCGGCTTTTCCAAAGTTAATTTATGTTTTGGATGAAAATAACTGTTTAAAAGGTGGAAAATATGATTATATTACACATTTAGCTGTTGAGTGTTCTGCAAAACGTATGTATCCTGATTATATTTCTGCAAAAATTATGAGACAGAATTATGAAGGAAATGTGTTTAGTCCTATGGGATGTAGGAGTTTCTTATCTCCTTGGAAAAATGAAAAAGGTGAATATGTTTTTGAATCTAGATTTAATCAGGGTGTTGTTAGTTTAAATTTACCTCAAATTGGAATTATTGCAAAAGGTGATGAAGAGAAGTTTTGGAAACTATTAGATGAAAGATTAGAGCTATGCTTTGAAGCCTTAATGTGTAGACATGAAGCTTTGCTTGGAACAGTTTCAGATGTTTCTCCAATACACTGGCAATATGGTGGAATTGCAAGATTGAAAAAAGGTGAGAAGATAGATAAATTTTTAAATTGTGGATTTTCAACTCTTTCTTTAGGGTACATAGGAGTATATGAAATGACTAAACTAATGAAGGGCGTTAGCCATACAACTCCCGAAGGAAAAGAATTTGCATTAAGAGTAATGCATTATTTAAGAGATACAACAGATAGATGGAAGAAAGAGACAGGGCTTGGGTTCGCTCTTTATGGAACACCAGCGGAGAGTTTATGTTATAGGTTTGCTCGTGTTGATAAAGAGAGATTTGGAGATATTCCAGATGTAACAGACAAAGGATATTATACAAATTCATATCATGTAGATGTTAGAGAAAAAATTACAGCATTTAAAAAATTGAGATTTGAAAGTGAGTTTCAAACAATTTCTTCAGGAGGAGCAATTTCTTATGTTGAAATTCCAAATATGAAGAATAATATTCCTGCATTGGAATCTTTAGTAAAATATATGTATGATAATATTCAATATGCAGAAGTAAATACAAAATCTGATTATTGTCATGAATGTGGTTTTGACGGGGAAATTATTATTAATGAAGATAATGAGTGGGAATGTCCAAATTGTGGAAATAAAGATCATTCAAAATTAAGTGTAACTAGAAGAACTTGTGGATATTTAGGTGAAAATTTCTGGAATGTGGGCAAAACTAAAGAAATAAAAAGTAGAGTATTACATATGTAGATAAACTAGAATAAACAAATGAAATAATAAAGCCCACGTTCGTGGATTTTTCTGAACGAAGTGAAGAAAAATACTCGAACAAAATATATAGAAAATTCTGGTTAAAATAAATGGAGGAACTATGAAAATAGCAGACATAAAAGAGCTAGATGTTCAAGATGGAGATGGTGCTAGAGTTTCAGTTTATGTAAGCGGATGCCATTTCCATTGCAATGGTTGCCATAATCCACAAGCTTGGAACTTTGACTATGGCAAAGAATTTACAGATGAAGATATCAATTATATTATTGATTTAATGGATAATGACTATATTTCAGGTCTATCAATTTTGGGAGGGGAGCCATTAGAGCTTGTAAATCAAAAAGGTTTAGTTCCTCTTGTAAATAAAGTAAAAGATAAATTTCCAGACAAAAATATTTGGTGTTATACAGGATATGATTTTGAAAAGGATGTACTTGGAAACATGTTTCAAAAGTTTAATTTTACGAAAGATTTTTTGAAAAAAATTGATATAGTAGTTGATGGACAATTTGTTGAAGAGAAAAAATTAACTGACTTAAAATTCCGTGGCTCATATAATCAAAGAAAAATTGATGTACAGAAGAGTTTAGAAACAAATTCTTTAGTTACAATGAAATTTGGTGATGAACTAAGATACCACACTATATAGGGAGGTATTAAAAATGAAAGATATGGTAGTATTTGCAGCGAGCGAGTCAGCAGAAAGATTTACAGGCGAGGTTTGTGATTATTTGGGACTAGATATGGGAAAAGTTAATAGGCAAAAGTTCCAAAATGATAACAATTTCGTACAAATATTAGAAACGGTTAGAGAAAAAGATGTTTTTGTTATTCAGACAACAGAGCCACCTGTAAATGAGAGAATTATGGAAATGCTAATTATGGTTGATGCAATAAAAAGAGCTGCAGCTAGAAGAATTACACTTGTATTACCATATTATTTATATTCAAGAACAGATAAAAAGGATCAACCTAGAGTTCCAGTTACGGCAAAACTTTTAGCACAATTAATCGAAGCTGCTGGTGTATCAAGAGTTCTTACTTGTGATTTGCATAATCCAGCAATTCAAGCTTATTTCAATATAAATTGTGATGTAATAACTGGTCAAAGTCATCTTCAAAGATATTTTGATTTAAAAGATATAGATAATAAAGTTGTTGTTGCAACAGATGCTGGAAGTTCAAAAAAAGCTTATAAATATGCTAAACATTTTAATTGCCCTATAGCTTTAATAGACAAAAGAAGAGATGGAAATGATGATAATGCGATTGCTACGAATGTAATAGGGGAAATAAAAGGAAAAAACGCTTTAATTTTTGATGATGAAGTAGATACAGCTGGTTCAATCATGGAAACAGTTAGAATTCTTAAATCAGCTGGAGCTAAAGATATCTATGTAGGGTGTACACATGGCGTACTTTCAGGCTCAGCAATTGAGAGAATTAAAAATTCTGATTTAAAAGAGTTAGTTATGACTAATACAATTCCTTTACCTTCAAAGAAAAAAATTGATAAAATAGTAGTTGTTTCAATGTCTGAATTATTTGGAGAAGCTATGAAAAGAATTAATGAAGCGACATCAATTGGTGAATTATTTGATTAAATCAGTAAATTTTCTATTGACAAGTTGTACAAACTTAATGTATAATATGTAACAGTTAAAGAATTACATAATTCTTTAAAGCGAGAATTAAATCCCACAAATTGGTTTTGTACTTCGAAGGGGGGGAAAATATAATGTCAGAGGTTAAAGTAAATAACGGTAATATAGAGGACGCATTAAAAAGATTTAAAAGACAATGTGCTAGAAATGGTGTATTACAAGAAGTTAGAAAAAGAGAGCATTATGAAAAGCCAAGCGTAAAAAGAAAAAAGAAGTCAGAAGCCGCAAGAAAAAGAAAATTTTAATAAACAAATCAAGCAGTAAGCGAGCCTTACTGCTTTTTTGTTTAAGAAGGATAATATATGAAACAAAGAGTTGTATTTTATGATTTGCTAAGATTTGAGGCGATATTTGCAGTAATTATATTACATGTTACAGCAAATACATTAAACACATTTGGACTTAGTCGGAACTACTGGAAATATATTTTCTGCAATATGTCAATTAATGTATTTTTCAAATGCAATATTTATTATGATTAGTGGAGCTCTATTTTTAAATCCAGATAAAGATATAAGTATTAAGAAGTTATATTCAAAATATATTTTAAGAATGGTTATAGCATTATTTTTGTTTGGTGGTTTTTATTCAATTTTAGAAACATATTATAATACTCAGACTTTAAGTATGACTATGATTTCAGAAGCAATTAAAAATATATTTACGGGAAATCTTTGGGCACACATGTGGTATTTATATTTAATTATAGGCTTATATATGATTACACCACTTTTGAAGAAGTTTATATGTAATTGTAGTAGAAATGAATATAGATATATTCTTATATTACTGTTTATATTTACAATTTTATTTACTGATATTTCAAAGATTTTAAAAACTGAGCTTGCTTTTAATATACTAATAATTAGCCCATATATATTCTTTTATATGCTTGGAGATTATTTATCAAGATATGATATTTCAAAAAAACTAAAATTTGCAAATTATATTTTTTCTTTAATATCTATAATATTGATAATAGTAAATAATTTTGTAAATATATTTGATAATGAACTTGTGACATTTACTTCAACTATGATATCAAGTATAATTATATCAATATTCTTAATTGCTAAAAATAAAAAAGAAAACTTTGGAGAAAAAACTAAAAATGTTCTTGAAGATATTGAAAAATGTGGACTTGGAATATATTTAATACATCAATTGATTATTAATATTATATATAAAATATTGAAAGTTGACTTTATATTAAATTATCCATATATAGGGTTGATTATATATACATTAGTGATATTTGCAATTTCATATTTGATTACATATTTTTTAAGAAAAATAAAAATAGTTAAAAACTATATATTATAATTGTTCTAAAATTTAAAAGACTACATATTTTGTTGTAAGTGAGGTGTGTAGTAGTGAGAATGATTAAAAAAAATTTTATTGTTATAATAATTTTTGCCACACTCTTTTGTGGCAATTTTTGTTTTGCTGAAAATGAAAACAATGATTTACCTGAAACTTATTCTAAACATATAATTTGTATTGAAAGAACGACAAATAGTGTATTATTTGAAAAAGATGCTTATACAAAATGCGCAATGGCATCTACTACAAAAATTCTAACAGGCCTAATTGTATGTGAAAGATGTAATTTGCAAGATATAGTAGAAATTTCTAAAAGAGCAGCAAATACAGGAGGTTCAACATTAGGAATAAAAGAAGGTCAAAAAATAACAGTAGAAAGTCTTTTATATGGATTACTTTTGAGATCTGGAAATGATACTGCTGTTGCTTTAGCTGAACATATTTCTGGAAGTGTAGAGTCTTTTAGTGGATTAATGAATGAAAGAGCGAAAGAACTAGGTCTTAAAAATAGCAATTTTGTGACACCACATGGATTAGATGATGACAACCATTATACAACAGCTTATGATTTGGCGCTTCTTGCAAATTATGCTTTGAAAAATGAAATATTTGCTAGAATAGTTGGAACAAAAGAAATTAGCATAATGATTGGAACTAATAAAAGAAATTTGAATAATACAAATGAGCTTTTGGGTGTTGTAAATGGTGTTTATGGGATAAAAACAGGATTTACTGGAAACGCTGGAAGATGTTTGGTTACAGCTTGCAAAAGAGGAGATTTAGATATAATTGTTGTAGTTCTTGGAGCTGATACAAAAAATATGAGAGGAAATGATAGTAAGGAAGTTATTGAATATGTTTATAAACATTTTAAAATGGTAGATACAGAAAAAGAAATTGAAAATTTATTTGAAAATTATAAAAATAATCAAAAAATTAAAGCCTTGAAATCCCTAAATAAAATTGAAATTGATTTTGAAAAAAGAGATAATTATAATTGTCCAATAGACAAAAATAATATAGGAAAGTTAAAGACATCAATTTATTGTTTAAGTCAAATTGAAGCACCAATAAAAAGTAAAACAATAATAGGAAAAATGAGACTTATTTATGACGATAAAATTTTGTATGAAATTAATATTTATTTAGATAAAAAAATAGAAAAGATAAAATTTGAGGAGTATCTAAAACTTTTTGTAGAAAATTATAGATCATTTTATTCTATTTAATTGTATATTTCAAAAATTTCTAGACAATAATCTAATCAAATAATTTTTGGGAGGATTGTCGTCTATGAAAGATTTTTTAAAAAGAAATAGGTTTCTAATTATAATTTCTACGATTTTAATTGTAATTTTATTTTCTTACATTTATTCTGTATCTGCTTATACTTATGAAAGCATAGACTTTAAGTATGGAAAAGTAAGAACAAAATCAACTTTAAACATAAGATGTGGACCTGGAACAAATTATGAAAGAGTTGGAAAATTGAATAATGGTGACTATATAAATGTTTTTGCAAAAGTAGGGGATTGGTATATAATTCAGACAACTGATAATGTTGTTGGAGCTGTCTCCAGTCAGTATATAGATGCTATATATAATGAAGAGGAAATGAATCAATATATACAATCAAAAACTTTAGATAATATAGAAAATGAAGAAACTACTCAAACATCAAATATGATAAATGAATCTAGCGAATATATTGATAATTTAGAATTAACAAAAGAGGAAAAAGAATTTTTAAATCTCATAAATGAGAAAAGGAGAAATAATGGTCTTGAAGAACTGAAAATAGATAATACTATTCAAAATATTGCAAGACTTAAGGCTCAAGATTTAGAAAGAAATGATTATTTTTCACATACATCTCCATCTTATGGAAATATTAATGACATGTTAACTAGTTTTGGAGTAACGTTTACAAAGGCTCAAGAGAATATAGCTGGGAATCAAAATTTAGATGGTGCAGTTGAAGCATGGATGAATTCAGAAAGTCATAAGGTAAATATTTTAAACAGTAACTTTGAATTTACAGGTGTTGCAATTGCTAATAGTTCTACTTATGGAAAAATATTTGTGGAGGTTTTTATACAAAAATAAAAAAGAAAATAGCTCTTCTTAAAATCGAAGAGCTATTTTTATATTAACTATTAACGTTCGTCATTGTCATCTAGGTCTGGTTGTTGAGGTTGTTCTGGTTGTTCTGGTTGCTGTGGTTGTTCTAACTGTTCAGAATGTTCTGGTTGTCTTAGTTCTCCAGTTCTTCCGTTCGAAAAAGATTGAACATTAATTCCAGCTCTTTCAAGACCATTTAAAAGTGTTTCAAATTTTCCTAAGTTTTGAGGTTGTTCTAAAGTTTGAGCTTGATTTTTTAAAGTTTCATATTCATTTAGAGCTTTGACAGTTTTATTATATGGACTTTTTTCCATTTGTTGACGTGTAATATCAAGAGATGTTTGAATATCATTTAATTGTTGAACTTGCTCTGGTTTAGTTGGATCAAAGTTTTTTATTAAATCTGATATAGAATTTGAAATTTCTTTTTCTTTTTCTTGAAGTTGTAAATATTCACGTTTCATTTCTAAAATATTACGTTCTTCAGCTGTAAGTTGAACACTTGTATCATTTAATTTATCTGTTACCGTTTTTAAAGTTTCATCTTCTTTTAATTGATAACGCTCTAAAGTTTTATTTGGATTAGTTAAATCTATTGCTGGAGAATCTTTACGCAAATCTTTTTCTATTTTTTCCATTTTTTCTCCAGTTTCTTGTAATTTATCTGCATTTAAATTTTCAAGCATAGCTAAAGTTAATGGATTATCAAAAGATATTTTAAGGTTTATTTCTGGTAAATTTTCTGGAACTTGTTGTAATTGTTCAACTAGTTCTCTATTATCTCTTTGTAAGCTACCAACTATTATCGTATTTTTCTTTAATGATTGAATTTTTTTAATATTCTCAAGCTTCTTAGAAACAATCTCAAGAACATTATATTGTGCTTGCATAATTGGTTGTTTTTCACGAGAATTTGCATTAACTTTTTCAGCTGCACCAATAATATCGCTAACTCTTGCATTAATATTTGCTACTTTCTCTTCAGCTTTGTTTATTCGATATAAAAGATAATCTTCTTCTTCTTTTTCTACTTTTATTCTTTTTTCTTCATTTTCCTTTATTTCTTTCCTGTTTTTTGCAAGATCAGTTATATTTTTTTGAGCATCTTTAAATTTTTGTCGTGCTTCATCATTTCCAGTAAGCCTGCTAAATAAGAAAACTTGAAGTGGACCAACTTCTCTTTTTAATCTTTGAAAAGCTCTTTCAGCTTGAGCATACCTTTCATCATTAGAAGCTAAATCCTTTTTATATTTTTTTCTTTGTTCAGCTGAATTACGTTGTCTTGATATTAAATTTTCTTCAATATTAGGAATTTCACCATATAGTGTTGGTATTAATTCATTTTTAGCCTCATTTAATTTAGAATAAAATTGCTGTACTTCATTATTTTGGGCTTGCCAAAAGTCTGTAACATCAGAATCAATTTCAAGTCCTGGAATTTTTTTCTTGTAAGAATTCATTTTTTCAAGTTCATCAGTTGGATTAATCTCTATAATTTGCTCATAACCAGGCAATGTTTCATTAGTATATTTTTCTTGAGCAGCATCTCTTTCCTTTGCTCTATCTGTTTTTGTTGTTTTAGTTTTAATCGCCATTATATTTTCCTCCTAATATATAAAATATTTTATAATTGAATGCTATTTTTTAACTCTACGAATACAATTATAACATAAAATAAAGGAAAACGCAAGTTTTTAGCAAAGTTAGCCAAAACTTTGTTACAGTATTGTTACATATTACAAAAATAATGTAACCAAAACTTAATATTTAGTTTAAGATTTGCTAAAAAAGTTTAAAAAAATTAGAAATTATGTTGATTTTAATAAAAGAATGTTTTATAATATAAATATCGGTTATTATAGGGATTATTTTGTCTCAAAAGTGAATATCCCTAAACAAAGAATTTAAAAATTAAAAATAATAATTATAGAAAAGGATGGTAAAAGTATGACTGGTAAAAGAGTAGGAAAAGTGTTACTTGTTTGGTTATGTATAATTACATTAATAATGCCATTTGCTTCAAATGTTTTAGCAGTGGCAAAATTAACTAATGATGATAACGTATCAAGGTTAGCAACAATTCCGTTACGTGAAGGAGGAGAGGAATCTACTGGTATTAACTCTTCACTATATGGACATGAATACGATAAAACTCAATATGATTATAGTGTTGAAGGAGTTAACGTATTAAAAATAGTTCAAGAAAATGATGGTGACTATCAAGACACATTTTATTGTTTAAATGCTGAAAAATCGTTTTCTGTTCAAAATAGTGGGTATGATTATGTTAAAGTTGCAGATGATTTAGCTGATTTAACTGATGAAGATGTTGAAAATTGGGCTACATCTATTGGAATAAGTGAAAATAATTTAAAGTCTTTAATATATTTGTTAAATAATTTATATGCTAAAAAGTTAGATAGTACATATAAAGATACATATATTGCAGAAGCTTTTAAAGAAGAAATTGCTGATGAAGAAACTACTCCACCTACTACAGTAGAACTTATAAAAACTATATTAACTGATGATGATATTGAAGTAGTTCAGCAATGGGCAATTTGGTATTTTACAAATTCAGAAGTAGCTGAGCCAGATGAAGCTGAAAATGAATATCGTAATCCTAAATATGACGATTTAGGAAATATAGAAGTTAAAAAATTATCTGTAGAAACTACAAGTAATAAAGAAGACTTAGATGAAGATAGACAAGAGTATGCGCAAATTCTTTATAATTATTTAATAGAAACTGCTAAAAAAGCTGGTGAAGGTGATTTAGAAAATCTTAACCCAAATAATAGAAAATTAAGCTTGTGGGTTGGAAAAGATGATCAAGATCTTCAACCAGTAGTATTAATAACTGAGGAAAAGAAACCAGAAGAAAAGGAGCCAGTTTATGACTTAGCTTTAAGAAAATTTATAGTTTCAGTAAATGGAACTGCTACAACTGGAAGAACTCCAAATCCAAGTGAAGAAAGTTTACAACAGTTAGCAGATGGAACTGTTAAAACTGCTGAATATAGACATGCAAAAAATCCTATAACAGTTAAGGTAGGAGATAGAATTGTATTTGAATTTAGAATTTATAATGAGGGAGATACTGATGCCAGAGTTGGAGAAATAGTTGATTATTTACCAGATGGTTTAGAGGTTGTTAAAAAATCAGAAAGTACAATAAATTCTAATTTTAATTGGGATGATGAAAATCCAAGAGTACTTAAAAATACATATTTAGCTAATACAACTATTAAAGCATTTGATAAGGAGAATAGAGAATTATCTTATGGAAGAATTCAATTAGAATGTGAAGTAGTTGGTGAGATTAGTGAAGGAACAGTATTAACTAATATTGCTGAAATTACAAAAATGACTGATGTAGATGGAAATGATGTAACAGATCAAGATTCAGAACCTGGAACTATTGATCCATCTGATTATACAGGAAATAGCTCAAATAAAGATGACTTAACAGATCCAAATTATCATTATAAAGGTTTACAAGATGATGATGATTTTGAAAAAGTAGTTATGGCTGGACAACAATTTGATTTAAGTTTGCAAAAATTTATAGCTACAATTAATGGAAAAAATCAAAATAGAGCTCCAGAGGTAGATGTAACACCACTTAAAAATGGTAAAGATGATGCAAGTTATAAAGTTTCAAAAAATGCAATAACTGTTGATACAGGTGATATAGTAACATTTACTTTAAGAGTATATAATGAAGGCGAAATTGATGGATATGCAGAAGAAATTATAGATTATATACCAGAAGGTTTAGGATTTTTAGTAAATTATAATACAAATTATAATAATCGTTGGAAGATTTCAGATGATAGCAAATCAATTAAATTGTCTGAAGTTACAAACGGAACTGAAAATTTAAAATTGTCAGATTTTACTGATATTGATAGTTTAGATAATGTTGATGTAGTTCTTGGAAAGAGTAAAATTACATCTACAGCTTTAGCTTCTTCAGCAACAAGTACATCAAATTTAATTAAAGCATTTGATGGAAATACTATTTCTTATAAAGATATTCAAGTTTCATTTATAGTTGTAACTGAAGATGAAGTAACATTAAAAAATATCGCAGCTATAACTAAAGAAGCTAATAAAGATAGAAAACCAGTTGATACTGATAGAGGTCCTAGTAGAGATTCTACACCAGGTGATGATATTGACCCTGATAAATATACTACTGGAAATGAAGATGATGATGATTATGATGTAGTTAAAACTGATAAGAAAAATTTTGATTTAGCTTTACAAAAATTTATTTCAAGATTAAATGAGACAGATATTAAAGATAGAGAACCAGTAGTTTCTTCTAGTGATGGCAAAATTAAATATAATCATCCAAAAGCAGAACCATTATATGTTGGAAATGGAGATTTAATAACATATACTATTAGAGTATATAATGAAGGTGAAATTGATGGATATGCTGCTGAAATAAAAGATGATATTCCAACAGGACTTGTGTTTGTTCCTGACAATGAAACAAATGAAGAATATGGATGGAAGATGTATGATAAATCTGGAAAAGAAACAACAGATGTAACTCAAGCAGTAGCTGTTAAAACAGATTATTTATCTAAAGAAAAATCTGAAGATAATTTAATTGAGAAATTTGATGGATCTACATTATTATATAGAGATGTAAAATTAGTATTTAGAGTTGATGAAAAAGCTATTGACAGAACAGTTACTACTGAAAAGAGAACTTTAATAAATATAGCTGAAATTACAAAAAATACAGATAAAGATGGAAATGATATTCAAGATGTTGACTCAACACTTGATAATAATGTTCCAGATGAAGATGATATAGATCAAGAAAATGTTTATGTAAAATATTTTGATTTAGCTTTAGAGAAAAATTTAACTAAAGCTATAGTTACTACAAATGGTGAACCAAGAGAAGTTGTAGGAGATGGATTAAAGATTGAAATTCACAAAAAGAATATGGATTCTACATCAATTCAATTTATCTATACTATTAAAGTAACAAATCAAGGAGAAATTGAAGGATATGCTACAGAAGTTACTGATAGAATTCCAGATGGTTTAAGCTTTAATCAAGCTTCAAATCCAAATTGGACAGAAGTTTCTGATAGAGTTATTACAACAAATGCTCTAGCTAAAACTTTATTACAACCTGGAGAGTCTGCTGAAGTTCAAGTAACTCTTGACTGGGTTCGTAACGGTGACAATGTTGGTAGATTTGTAAATGTTGCTGAAATAACAGAGGATGATAATCCTTATGATTCAGATGATGTTGATTCAACTCCAAATAATAACAATATAGCTGAAGATGATCAAGATGATGCTCCAGTTTGGGTCGGTATTATAACAGGTTTGGGAGATCAACCATATCTAATCTTGACAACAGTAGTTTTAGTAATTTTAGCAACAGGTGTTATCTTAATTAAGAAATATGTTTTATAAAACATAGATAATAAAAGCCTTTGGTTATAAGCCGAAGGCTTTTTCTTTGTTTAAATAAAAAAACTATTGCTTTTTTTATTCTATATGATACAATATGAACATAGAAATAAATGGAGAGCTTAAAATGTTAGTAAAAAAAGAGATAAATAAACCTAAAAATGAATCAGAATATATTAAAGTTTTTAATTATTTTCATGACGAATATACGGAACTAATGAAAGATTTTTTAATACGTCATGAAGTAAAGTTAAATGATGATGACTGTTTAATAAACTATATTATTAAAGCAAGATGCTTTACTCCTAAAGTTGCTGGCTATACAATTCCTATTACAAATGCAATGTATAGTGAAACATTACCAGAAAATATGAAATATGAGCTTTTAATGAATAGTTATCCAATAGTAAAAGATGTTTTTAGCAAATAAAAAATCTTAAGTTATAATGAACTTAAGGTTTTATTTTTTTACTGATATTTACAAAGTCTTGAAGAGAGAGTTCTTCAGCTCTAACTTTTGTATTAATATCTAACTCTGTTAAAATATTTTCGAGTTCTTCTTTTGAAGAGCATATATTATTATTTACTAAACTATTTAACAATGTTTTTCTTTTTTGTGAAAAAGAGAGTTTAATGATTTTAAATAAAAAATCTTTGTCTTCAATATTTACTCTAGGTTGTTTTAAAAGGTTAAAAACAATTACAGATGAATCTACATCAGGTGAAGGAATAAAAGAGCTTCTTGGTACATTTAAAACAATTTTAGAATCACTATAATAATAAATATAATGACTTATTGCCCCAATATCTTTACTTTTGCCTGGAATTCCTGTTAGGCGTTTGGCAACTTCTTTTTGAACCATGACTGTTATAGATACTAAATTTAGATTTTCTTCTAATAGTTTTGTTATAATTGGAGTTGTTATGTAATATGGCAAATTGGCTACAACTTTACAATATTTTATCTTATTATTTAAGTTTAATCTTATTAGATTATTTAAGTCTGTTTTTAAAATGTCTTGATTTATAAGCTCGAAATTATCATATAGCTTAAATCTATCATTTAAAATTTTTAAGACAGTATTGTCTAATTCGATAGCAATTACTTTTCCAGCTTTTTCAAGAAGTTTACTTGTAAGTGTTCCAAGACCTGGGCCAATTTCAATTACTAAATCTGACTTGGAAATTTCAGAATTCTCTATAATTTTATTAACAACTTCCTCATCTATTAAAAAATTTTGACCTAGACTTTTTTTAGCTTGTATCCCATATTTATTCATTATAAATCGAGTTTCTTCATATAAGTTCATTTTCTATTATCCTTTCTATTAAAACATAAATATTTTATCATACTGTTGTAAATATCGCAATATTGTGTTAAAATATTAAAATAATAAAAAAATTAAAAGGAGAAGATATGTCTGAAAATATAACGTTAGATCCCGAATATGCAGATTTAATTTTAGAAGTAAATAAGTTAAAAGATACTGTTGCTGAAAAAATTGCAACAAGAGATATGCTTGCTTTTCATATGATTCCTGATATTGAAAATGATTATATGATGAAAATTGGTGTATTAGAAAATGAATCATTTATGGCAAATATGAAATTACTTAGAATAAATAGAAAAATTGAGTTATATAAGGAAAATAAGAAACATAATATAGTACCAAATGAAAATGATATTGAAGAACAATTAGATTTAGAATTTTCTGATATTGAAGATGAATATGCTGAAATGCAAGATGATATTTATTTTGATAATGAAGAAGATGCAATTACAGATGAAATGACATCAGAATTTTTAAAGTTAATAAATATTATTTATAAAAACTTGATTAAAAAGTTAAGTCCACTAATTAATTTTCATAATACTAGATTAGATAATCAATTATATGAGTTATTAGAAAAGTCTTATAGAGAACTTGATTTAACTATGATGTCTAAATTACAGATTATTTGTGAACAAAGAAAAAATGATTCAAATTTTGCTATTGGGGATATGAAAAGTCTTAAAAAAACTAAAAAGGTATATGAAAATTTAATTGATGAAAATGAAGAAATTATATTAAATATAAAATGTTCAGATACTTATGATAAAAAAAGAATTTTAGAGAATGAAAAGCTATTAAATAAAGCTAAAGAGGATATAAATAAAGAAATTGAAAAAATAAATGAAGAATATAAGAAAGCTGAAAAAGAACTAAAAAAGCTTATGGAAAGCTAAATTATGTAAATTTTACGAAACCTATTGATTTTAATGTATATCAATGTTATAATATCATTAGTTGATTATGTTATAAAGGAGGGTAAAATGAATCAGATTCTAATTTCTGAAAAAGTTTATATAACGCCAGAATTAAAAAAGAAAAAGAGAATGTATAAAATCGATTTTTTCATTTCTGTTTTTTTAGTTTTCATTTTATCTTCATATTATATTTATGCTGAATATGATAAAAATAAAGCAGAAGAAAAGGCTCAAGAGGTTCTTTCAAATGTTAGATTTAATAGTACTTTAGTAGACGATACAACTATCAAATTTGAAGCAAACTCGACATTAGTTCTTTTAAATGAAGAAGCTGAAGTATCTCAATCACAAGTTATTTTAGATACATCTGCAGAAATTGAAGAACCTTCTGAAGGAACTGATATGGCTGACCAAGGAACTCAAGATGAAATAATTGCTAATAATATTAGAAGAACTACTGCTACAACTGAAAGTGGTCAGAAATATTTTAGAATTGCTGAAATTAATATTCCTAAAATTGATTGTCATTATGGAATTTTTTGTACTATAAACAATGAATATACTTGGACTTATGAATTATTAAAAATGTCACCATGTTATTTCCATGGAGCTGAGCCAAATAAAGTAGGAAACTTTTGTATAGTAGGTCATAATTATAGAAATCAAAAATTCTTTAGTAAAGTTCCAACACTTGAAAATGGTGATATAATTGAAATAACAGATTTAACTGGAACTACAGTTGAATATTACGTATATGATAAATATAAGGTATATGATGATGATGTAGATTGTACATCACAAGTTACAAATGGAAAAACAGAGATTACTTTAATTACTTGTACAAATGATGGTTCAATGAGAGTTATTGTTAAAGCTAGAAAAGTTGGAGAATAAAATATGTAAAAAAGCCAGTTTTAAAACTGGTTTTTTTGTTTTAATTAACTTGAAAAAAAGAAACAGATATTATATATTAGAATAAAAATTTAAAAAATAATTATAATAATATTCATAAATAGGAAAAAGGAGAAATAAAAGAATAATGACAGATAATAGATTTGAATTAAAAACTGGAATTAAAGCTCATCTTATAAAAACAGACATTTTTAAAACTAATTTAATAACTATTATATTGACAACACCATTAAAAAAGAAAAATGTTACTAGAAATGCATTAATTCCATTTTTATTAAAGCGAGGAAGTAAAAATTTTCCTACACATGAGCAGATTTCATTGAGACTAGAAGAACTTTATGGAACAAGCTTGAATTTGCGGTGTTGATAAAGTTGGAGACAATCAAGTTATAAAATTTGTTGCTGAATGTATTGACAATAATTATACTCTAAACGGAGAAGATGTAATTAAGGATGTCATAGATTTGCTAATTGATGTAACTTTTAATCCATTTTTAGAAAATGGAAAATTTAAGGAAACAGCTTTAGAAACAGAAAAATTACATTTGAAAGATTTAATAGAAAGCAAGATAAATAATAAAGATTTTTATGCTTATAATAAATGTTTAGAAAATATGTATGAATTTACAGGATATGGTTTATATAAATTTGGTTATATTGATGATTTGGAAAAAATTACTTTAGAAGAAATTTCTGAATATTATTTTCAACTGATTAAGAATTGCAAAATTGATATTTTTATATCAGGAAACTTTGACGAAAAACATATTGAAAATATATTACGTGAAAATAAAGTTATAGAAAAATTAGAAGAAAGAGAGCCAGAATATATTATAACAGATCCATCCACAGAAGTTGTAAAAAAAGTGGATAGTCCTAAACAAATTCAAGAGAAAATGGATATTAATCAAGGAAAACTTGTTATAGGATATAATATTTTAGATAAACAACCAAATTCTAGAGATATAGGAATTGTATGTAATTGTATTTTAGGAGATGGCGCAAGTTCAATGCTCTTCCAAAATGTAAGAGAAAAGGCAGGACTTGCTTATACCGTTCGTTCTGGATTTGTTAAGCCAAAGAATATTATAATGGTAAATGCTGGAATTGAAATTCAGAATTATGAAAAAGCAGTAAATATTATAAAAGAACAAGTTGAAAATATTAAGAATGGAAAATTCACAGATAAAGACATTGCAAATGCTAAAACTTATATAATATCTGGAATTAAAAACATTGAAGCAGAGCAGGATACAGAAGTTGTATTTTATATGGGACAGGAACTTAGCTCAAAATATTTTTCAATAGAGCAATATATAAGAAGTATTAATTCTATTACAAAAGAGCAAATTGTGGAGTTTGCTAGAAGTCTACAAATGAACACCATATACTTTTTAACAAGTTTAGAAAATAATTAGAAAGGAAATTTTTAAATGCAAGTAATTGAAAACAGCAAAATTAAAGAAAAAATGTATATTGAAAAGCTTTCTAATGGCTTAACTATAATTATGATTCCTAAGAAGAAGCTTATAAAAAAATATATTACTTGGGGAGTTAATTTTGGCTCAATAGATAATAAATTTATTTTAGATGATAGTAATAATGTAACAATAATTCCTGATGGAGTAGCTCATTATTTGGAACATAAAATGTTTGAACAACGTTCTCGGAATTAATGCATTAGATACTTTGACAAATTTAGGTGTTGAAGCAAACGCTTATACTACAAACACATATACAACTTATTTATATGAATGTACTGATAATTTTTATGAAGCTTTAGATGAATTTATGGATTATGTTCAAAATCCTTATTATACTGAAGAAAATATTGAAAAAGAGCGTGGAATAATAGAACAAGAAATTTCGATGTATGACGATGACCCTGGTCAAGCAATATATATGAATTTAATGAAGCTTTTATATCATAATAATCCAGTAAATATTGATATTGCTGGAACTAAAGAATCTATTGCAAAAATCGATGAAAATGTGTTATATACAATTTATAATAATTTTTATGTTCCAGAAAATATGGCAATAGTAGCTTGTGGAGACTTTGAGCCAGAAGATTTATTAGAAAATATAAAAAAAAGAATTACTTTAAAACCAGCTAATTCAAAGATTACAAGAGTCTATGATGAAGAACCAGATACAATAGTAAGAAAGCAAACAAGTAGAAATATGGAGATTAGTATACCAGCATTTATGATAGGGTATAAAGACAAAATTCCTGATGAAAATTTAGTTAGAAAAGAACTAGCTTTGGAGATTTTAGGCGAAATAATTATGGGAAAAAGTTCAAAGTTATTTAAAAGACTATATGATGAAAAATTAATTACAACTGGTTTAAGTTTTAATTATGAATATGGAAGAACTTTTGCTCATTATATAATTCAAGGAATTTCAATAGAGCCTGAAAAGGTTGTAGAAGAAATTAAAAATGAAATTGAATTCTTTAAAGCTAGAGGAATAAGTGACGAAGATTTTGAAAGAACAAAAAAGAAAATTTATGGAGAATATGTAAAAGACTTTAATGAGCCAGAAACTATAGCTTCAGGAGTATTAGCCGATTATTTTAATAATATTAATACTTTTTCATTTTTTGAAGAATTTGATTGTATTAGAAAAGAAGACTTAATAGATGTTTTAAAAAAATTATTTAATGAAGAGAAAAAAGCGATTTCAATTATTAAAGGAAATAGTAAAGAAGAGGAAGATGAATGAATTTAGTTAAATTTCCCGGACTTGGTTTAGAATTTAATATATCGCAAATTGCTTTTAAAATAGGAAGTGTTTCTATATATAAATATGCAATTTTAATTGCTTTAGGAATTATTATTGGAGTAGTTTTAGCAAAATTTAGTAAGTATAATTTTGGAATTGACTTTGAAACAGTTTTAGAAGTTTTGATTTTTGGAATGATTTTTGGAATAATTGGGGCAAGAGTTTATTATATTCTATTTAAATTTAATTATTATTTAAAAAATCCTTTACAAATCTTAAATATTCGCGATGGAGGGCTTGCTATATATGGAGGAATTATTGGAATAATTTTATTTTTGGTAATTTACTGTAAAATAAAGAAAATTAATTTTTTAAATTTAACTGATTATCTTATTCCATATTTGTCACTTGGACAAAGCATTGGAAGATGGGGAAATTTTTTTAATGTAGAAGCTTACGGAAGCGCTACAAAGTCTATTTTGAGAATGGGGATAGAAAGTAGCGCAGGTTACATAGAAGTTCATCCTGTATTTTTATATGAGTCAATTTTTACATTTATAATTTTCTTAATCTTGTTAATTTTAAGAAGAAATAGAAAGTTTGAAGGTCAAGTTTTTTATATGTATTTTATCTTATATGGATTTGTAAGAATGATTTTAGAAGGAATAAGAGTAGACTCTCTAAAGCTCGAAAATATAAGAATTTCTCAGGGCTTATCTTTTGTATTATTTTTAGTATTTTTGATGGTTTATGAAATAAAAAGAAAAGAATATTCTAAAAAAGAAAAATAATGTCGAATTTTAGGACACGAAATATAAGATTTTAGTCGATATTTTATTGACTTAAGTAAAAGCTTGTGGTAATTTTAAAATATACAAAAGAAAAATGTAAAAAGGAGAGGAAAAGAGAATGTTAAATGATGAAATTTGTAAGTTAAGAGATAAGCTTAACAAAAGTATTGAAAAAGGTCAAGATTATTCTGTAATCTATAAAATTAGTGTAGAGTTAGATGAATTAATTGCAAAATTTTATAGAGAAAAGTTAAAAGTTATTTAAATTTACTCTGTACATTTTAAAATTTATAATATATAATTTATATGTAAAATTTTAAACATGATAAGAGGTAAAGATGGCAAAATTAATAAATGAAGAAGAAATGTTTAATGGGCCTAGGTTTAATGTAGTTCGTAAAATATATGAAAGAGAAGATGGAAAACAGTTTTTAAGAGATATAGTAAATCCTGGTGATGCAGTAGTTGTTTTGCCAATAACTGAAAATAATGAAGTAATTTTTGAAAAACAATATAGAGAAGCCGTTGGAAAAATTTGTGTTGAACTTCCAGCAGGAATGGTTGATTTAGGAGAAGAACCTATAAATACTGCTAGAAGAGAATTAGAAGAGGAAACAGGGTTAATTGCAAAAAATATTGAACATTTAGTAACAATGTTTTCCTCAACAGGCTATACAAGTGAGAAAATTCATATTTATCTTGCTAGAGATTTTGAAAAAGGAAAAGTTCATTTAGATGATACTGAAGAAATATTAGATGTTGTAAAAATTCCAATTGAAGAATGTGTTAGAAAAGCAGTAAGTGGAGAATTAGAAAGCGCAAGTCAAATAATAGCAATTTTAATTTATAATCAAAAATATATGAAGTAAATTACAAGAGAGGAACATAACAAAGGATGGATGAATTGATTTCAAATTTATCAAGAGATGAATTGAAAAATCTTATACAAGTATTTGATATCCAAATTGCAGTTGTTATAGTATTAATAGTATATTTCACAAGAAATTTTGTGGCAAAACTTATTTTAAAAATATTTAATATATTTTTAAAAAAGAAAGAGCCATTAGAAGAAAATGAAATGTATAAACCTATAAAAAAGATGTATATATTTATGGGATGTTATTTAGCAGTTAAAATTTTACCTATATCAATTAGGATGTCAATTATAATGACTTCTGTTTTTAAAAGTGTTTTAATAATATTTATTACAAAAATTATAAATTCGACGATACTTGTAACAGACTCAAAGCTTTTTAGAAGTGGAAGAAACAAAAATGAAACAGTTTCAAATTTTATTTGTAAAATAGCAAGATTAATTACTTGGATAATTTCAATATATATCATTTTAGTGTTTGTTCTAGGATTTACTCAAATAAATGGACTTGTTGCTGGTCTTGGAATTGGAACAGTTGTTATTTCACTTGCAGCTCAAGATACAGTTAAGAGTTTATTTAGTGGTATTACAATTTTAAGTGAAAAGCCTTTTGTGATTGGAGATTGGATTGAAGTAGGAAATTATGCTGGAACTGTAATTGATATTTCTTTTAGAAGTACTAGAATTAGATGCGCTGATAATTCTATTATAACAATTCCAAATTCTACAATTACATCTGAATATGTTATAAATTGGAATAGACTAAAATCTAGAAGATATGACGTTAACTTGCATCTAAATATGAATGATGTTAATCCTGAAAAAATTAAGAATATTATAAAAGAGCTTAAAGTTGTAATATGTAGCAAAGATTATGTTCAAAGAGATAATGTTTATGTTGGGTTTAATGGAATTACAGATTACAGTTATAATATAAAGATATTTTTATATGTTACCGAAACAAATTATAGTAAATATTTGAAATTAGAAGAAGATTTGAATTGCGAATTTTTAAATGTTTTAGCAAAAGAAAATGTAGGACTTGCATATCCTACGCAAACTGTCAATATTAATAATGTTGAAAACAAGAATATATAAAATATTAGCCTAAAGTTAAAAGCTTTGGGCTAAAAATTTATTTGGAGGTTATTTATGAAAGCTTTAGTTACAGGCGCATCTTCTGGAATTGGAAGAGATATGGCAAAATATTTAGGAAAATTAGGATATGATTTAATAATAGTTGCAAGAAGAGAAAATTTATTAGAAGAACTTAAAACTGAGTTAAATAATGTAGAAGTTATTATAGAAAAAATGGATATAAGTAGCCCTGAAAATTGTAAGGCATTATTTGAAAAATATCCAGATATAGATATTTTAGTTAATAATGCTGGTTTTGGAAAGTTTGGAGAGTTTGATAAAATTGAACTTGAAAAAGAACTAAATATGATAGATACAAATATTATTGGATTACATACTTTGACAAAACTATATTTGGAAAAAATGAAGGAAAGAAATAATGGTTATATATTAAATGTAGCTTCAAGCGCTGGATTATTACCAGGTGGACCATTGATGGCAACTTATTATGCAACAAAAGCTTATGTAGTTTCACTAACAAGAGCAATAGCTGAAGAGCTTAGAGTAAGTGGTTCAAATGTAAAGATTTCTGCTCTTTGCCCAGGCCCAGTTAATACTAATTTTAATAATGTTGCAAATGTTAAATTTGCTTTAAAAGGATTATCTAGTGAATATGTAGCAAAGTATGGAATTGATAAAATGTTACAAGGAAAGCAAATAATAGTTCCTGGATTTATAATTAAACTTGCTACACTTGGTGCAAAATTTGCACCATCTAGTCTTGTTTTACGAATTGCATATAATCAGCAGAAATCTAAAGGAAAATAGAAGGTTTATTTAAAATGGGTGTAGAAGGAAAATTATTTTTTCATTCATAGCGAATACCCCTTTCAATTATTCATAGTTGAAAATTAAAAAATAATTATGATATAAATAGTAGTAAGATTTTGGAATATGAAATTCTTTAATAAAATATTGGAAAAATAGCTAATAAGAGATTTACAAAATTTGACATTAACATTGTAGTAATATATAATAATTATATGAGGTACTAATGAAAAGGAGGTATCGACTATGAATATGAAAAAAATATCAAAAATAATATTAGCAATAATATTAATTTTAATAGTATTATATCTTTGTGTAGCTTTATACAAATATTTATTATTAAAAGAAATTCAAACTACATTAGCTGATTTAAATGAAAGTAATAATTTCTTATATGATAATGAACAGGCTATTTGGTATTATAAAGATGGAATTTCAAAATGGACTTTTCCAGATGACCCAGAAGGAAAAAATTTTTGGTTATGGTCAGATGGAGAAAAAGTTTATAAATATTCAAATGAAACAATTACAGAAGAAGATACAACTAAATATGACTTAAGTAATTTAAAATTGCGTTTGAAATTGAAATCTGATGTTATGGATGTAAAAGAAATGAATATATTTAAAGTTGCAATAAATCCATTTAATACAGTAAGAATAGTAACTAAAGATGGTCAAAAATGTATAGAAGTAAAATATGGAAATGAAGAAACAGATTACTTTAACTCAGAAACTAAAGTTCCATCACTTACAGTTTTAAATGATAATAGTTCATTTAAATATGAATTTAAAACAGATGTAGTTACAGACAAAGATTTAGAATTACCAAAAGAAGTTTAAGTTAAAATTTACTCGAACCTCAAATCACTATAATAGTTATGGTGATTTGAGGTTTATTTTTACTGAATATATTTTTTTTATGGATATAATAGAAAAGAATAAAAAATAATTTTTTTCGTCATAAAATAAGAAAATAACGGTCATTGTCCTACTTATACTTGCTGGAGTCTCACTAAATGCGATAATTGGAGAGAATGGGATAATAACCAAAGCATTGGATTCAAAAGAATTGTCAGAAGAAACAAAAAGAAGAGAAGATTTAGAAATAATGATAGCAGGTTATGCATCAGATATAAATAAAAATGAAACAATAGATAGTTATTTAAAATCAAGAGAAGGAAAAGAAATAGAAAGTTCATTTAAAATGGATGTAGACGGAAGTGGAAAAAGAAAAAATGTAGTAGAAAAAGAAGGATATTATTATGTGGTAGAGGAAGATGAAAATGGAAACTATAAAGTAGAGAAATTAACAGAAGAACAAATGGGAGAGAAAATAGAAATATTAACAAGTGAAAACTTTGATGGAAATGGTAAAATGGAGTTTAACCCAGGAGAAGGCAAAAAAGAAACATTAGTATTTGGAGATGAAATAAAAGAAGGAGAATTTTGTTTTGATATACAATCAGGAGAAGTAACAATATATATAGATTATGATATGAATTTAACAAATCAAGGACTAAAAAGAAGCGCAATAAATATAGAACCAAAAGCAACATTAAATTTATACATAGAAGAAGGAGTAACATTAACAGTAGATAGTGGATATGGAGAAGAAGGAGAAATAGGAAGTGATAAAGGAGCCAAAGGAGGACCAGGAGGATATGCAGGAATAAGAGTACCATCAATAGATGGAAAAGATGCAATATTAAATCTATATGGTTCAGGAACACTAATAGCTTATGGCGGTGATGCTGGCGATGGAGCTGATGGTTCAGCAGTGTTTGGAGGTCGGCGGAGGTGGTCGGAGCTGGAGCTGGGATAGGACGGTAATCGGTGGAAAAGGCGGAAATGCTAACAGTACGCAAGCTCCATATTTAGGAATTAACAGTGATGGAAATAATGATGACTGTCCAGAAACCAATACTAATTTAGGTTGGGATGCTGGGGATGGGGAAGATTGTGGAATTGTAGCTGTTAATGGTGATATCGAGGTTTATGCCTTTGGTGGATCTGGTGCGTCGGGAGGATCGTCTTCTGATTCAGCAGGTGGAGGGGGTCGGTGGATATCCAGCAGCAGGAATAGGTCGGTGGAGGAGCTGGCCGGTGGTCGGAGCTGACCATTGTCATGGAGCTGGAGGATTCTCAGGTTCGGGAGGAGAGATTAATTGGAAAACTGGTTATAATGGACTAGGTGGTGGAGAGCGAACTTTTAGTGATGATGAAATAAGTCAAACTCCTATAACAACTTATCGGTTTTGGGGCTGCAGGAGGTGGAGGTTATTATACAAAAGGAATAGGATATAGTAATCAAAGGTTTGGTTGTGGAGCTATAGGAGGTCAAGGTGGGATTCGGTTTTAGCGGTGGAATCGTGCCGGATCCTACTGTGGACGTGGATATGTATTGGTACTCAAGAAGTGGCTCTCGGAGGTCGTTCCGGAGCTGGAGGTAAAATTTATTATTCTAATGCTGAAAATATATTTGCCTTTAATGGAGATATGATAACAAATAATGATTATGAAACAAAATATTACGAATATGATAAATATGGAAATCAAACAGCTACAGTTTTAAAAGTTTATAAAAGACAAAATGCAAATGGAGAAACAATACAATTTATACCAGCTAAAATATTTGCTCAAAGTGGAACAATAAGAGCTACATATAGAAGTAATCAAGGAGCGACAGACTTGAGCAAAGTTCAAATAGAAAATGATTATAAAATAGCAAAATCATATTATGAATTACAAAATTGTTTAGCAACACCAGAAACGGAGATAGCTGTAACAGAGTATACAAATCCTTTAGCAAAAGAACTCCCAAATCAAGGAATTGGTTCTGGAGCTCGGATATTTAGAAACTTCAAATGGAAGTTTTGAACAAATAAAAAATTATTAATTTACAGTTAAAAGGAACTTATACGAATTATTTTTCTATTTTAAGATAGTTTATAAAATGTAATTATGGATGTAGTAGAAGTAAAACTTGATATTTTTATTAGTTTAGATTATAATATTGCTGAAGGGAGTTACGAGATGGAAGATTTACCTAATAATATACAGAGCTCAATTAATAAGTTTGTATTAGAATGTAAAAAGCTTTTAGGAAAAAGATTAAAGAAAATTATTCTGTATGGTTCTTATGCTAGACGGAGATTATGATAGTTCATCAGATATAGATATATTAGTTTTAACAGATTACAAACAATCAGAGTTCTATTCTGTATTAAAAAGAATATCAATTATGACTTATGATATAGAGTTAGATTATAATGTAATTTTAATTCCTATTATCAATAATATATCAAATTTTAATAATGAAATTGATGCAATTCCTTTTTATTCGACGATACAAAAGGAAGGAGTTGTTTTAAGTGAATAATAAAATATCAATAGGTTTATGTATAAATAGACTAAATTCTGGAAAAGAAAAGATTGCTGTTTGCAAATTATTATTTGATGCAGGTTTTTATAAAGAAAATTAATAAAATAATAAGAGAGATATTTTTGAAATATCTTTCTTTTTTAGTTTTATTTTCATCATAAAATAATATAGTCACGGTCATTGTCCTACTTATACTTGCTGGAGTCTCACTAAATGCGATAATTGGAGAGAATGGGATAATAACAAATGCAATTTTTGCTGATATTGCTACAAAGTTTTCACGGGTATAAAGAGGAAATGGAAATAAGTATAGTAGATACTGTTGGAGATGAGAGAGTAAATGATAGAGATGAAATCTATGCTTTTGATGAAAATGTAAAAAAATATATTCCAAGTTTAGATGAAAAAGATATTGGGCTTTTTTGTATTGTAGGAGGAGAACTATGTTTTTTAGGAAATGATGAATTAGATTGTAGAGCTGCAAAAAATTTAGGATTAATGTGTGTTGATGATGGAGAAAATGTTAGTGAGTTTATAGAGAAAAATAAAAAAGAAGGAATTAAGAAAGTACTACCAAATATATCTTCAGAAAGGATAGAATATAAAGAAGATGATGGTCAGATTATAAATGGTCGGACAAAAATTATTAGATAGAAATTTAGCTAATTCAAAAAATTGGGCAATTGTTACAGCACAGAAAAATGAAAATAATAAAGAAGTATATGGAACAGGATGGACTTATTTAAAAAAGGGAACTAATATTAAGGATATGTTTGTTATTGATTTTCCCGTAGTGTTTAAAGATAATGATATAATTATTTTAGAAGAAAATACATCAAATTATTTAGACGTTAACTCAACGGTATATACGACAGATGGGCTAGTTTTAAATTTGGACCCACGGATTAGTTTCATTAGCTATGGAAGATAATATTACAGTTGAAGATGCTGAAAAAGTAATTGGAGAAGGTATTACTTTAAGAGGAATAGAAAATCTGTCAGACATGTTTACTGGTACATCAGCCTATTTTGATGGAGTTGATGATTTACTTGTGAAAGATTTAAATGATGAATTATTATTAAAAACTGGTATTACAATTGTTATGTATGGAAATCTTGGTGGAAATGGAACTATATATAATTCAACTACTGAAGAAAAAATAGGAGAATTTATGGGGTGTTCATTTACGGTATGGGATGGCTCGAAAAAAAATCCTGCAAATAGAGTTATGTCATTTTCTAGGGATGAAATTGCGGACATTGGATTGGGACCGAACTATTATACGTGCTTATTTCGAATGCGGGGATAGTCTTTACGATTATGCAGAAAAACTGAATAATGAAGGTTGGGGTTTTGCTAAAAACAAGAATCATGTAATGTATTTGGATGGTGGTGAAAACATATTAGATGAGCAACATTGTGTTTTCACATGGGATGGAAAGAGTGGTGAACAACGTTTTTTTATAGATGGTATTGAAACTGCTTCAGCACACATGAGTAATTCATATTGGGAGCTTGTAAAAGCTCGGGTTGAATTCTATATCTAACAAAGAAATCTGGTTCGGATATGCTATTCAGGTAGCTTCTGATACGTTGCTAAAAGTTTCAGAGCGGTGATTTTTATGCTGTTCATTTTTATAATAGGGGTCTTTCTGAAGAAGAAGCTATTAAAACATACGAGACAGATGTAGCTTATCATAATTATTTAGTAAATGATAAATAAAATATAGATGTATGATTAGATTAATATATTTTTATGAAAACGACTATCAATAATGATAGCCGTTTTATTTTAATGTAATTTGAAATTAATTTTCTATGACGGAATTTTCAGTTGATGAAGAAGGTTGTTCAACGTTATTTGTAGGTAAATTAGAATTTGGAGTAGTAGTGGTATTACTATTATTGTTATTTGGAGGAGTAATAGTGTTTTGAGTAGGAGGAAAATCAGGTTCATCTTCATTTGGTGGTTCAACAGTTGTATTTGTTGGCGGTGTTACAGTGTTTGTACTTGATGTTTCATTTTGGCTTGAATGATTAGAATTAGACTGGTTATTTGTAGTATTATTATTTACTGAATTAGTAGTATTAACATTATTTTGAACTTCGTTATTAATAGGAATTTCAGTAGAATTTGAAACAGTATTTTTGGTATTGTTTGTTGTATTATTAGTTATTGAATTATTAACTACGTATCCATCATCTAAATTTGGTTTAGAAACTTTACCATCTCCTCCAAGCCATGGGTTATGCTTATCAGGATCTGTTGGGTCCCAATTTCTATTAGCTTTATTTCCAGAAATTTTTTGAGCCTTAGGTTTGCCTAAAGGACCAGGATTTGAAGCATTTGAATAAAATTCAACTGTACTTCCAGCTTTTGCATTATCATAAATCCATTTTGCATCTCTTACACAAAGTCTTATACATCCCATTGATGCTGATGTTCCAAGTTTATCATATTCTTCATATTCTAGAGTATTTGGATACATCTTTTCATAAGGAACAGAATGGAATAAAATGTTTCCAGTAATACGAACTGCATATTGACCATAAACATTTCCAAAAAGTGAACGCCAACGATATTTATTAGATATTTTATATGTTCCAGATTTTGGAGTTGATTTACCTGTAGAGCAAACAAAGGCTTTTATTGCTTTTGTAAATTTTCCATCTTCATCTTTTTCATAAACTGTTACTGTATTTGCTCCTAGATTAACTTTAAAATGATATATCTTTTGAATGACTTTTTCTTCTGATTCAATTTCTGTTTGTAATGATGCAGTAGCTTCAGCTACAGCTTCTGAAGCATTTCCAAATTTATCTGTAACTTTAACATAAATTATATAACTTTCATCTTCAACTAAATTTTTAAAAGTGTAACTATTTGTTGAACCAGTAGAAATGTATGTATCATCATTATCTAATTTAAAATAATATTGTAAATCTTCTTGAGCTTGGTCAATTGCGCTAGCTGTAACAGTTATAGAGTTTAAAGTGGAAGAAGTTTCAACATCTATAATTTCTGGCCCTGTTTTATCAATATTTGAAATCTCAAAAACATAGGGAATAGAAGATAATTTTCCAAATCTTTCATATTTTAAATAAACAATTCCATTGTCTTCGATTTCAAATTTTGAATTATTTACTTTTTTATATTCTTTATCGCTAATTTGTTTTATATCTAACTTTTTTTCTTCAGTTTTGTTAGAAGAAGTATTGTTTACAGAGTTATTTGATATATCATTTGTTAAATTTGAAATACTATTGGTATTTGAACTATTAGTTGTATTAGTATTTTGAAAGTTACTTTCAGATAGTTCTTCAATATCTTCTGATAACTCTTGGTCTTCATAATATTGTTCTTCACCAGCTGAATAATCTATAAAATAAAATATATTATATTTTGTTTTTGTTGTAATTGTAGCAATTACATTTTTCCCAGTAGGTTTAGTTGTTGAAAGTTTTATATTTATATTGTCTTTAGAAATATTTTTTATTGGAATTAATCTATTTATTAAAAACAAAACTCCAATGAAAATTGCAATAAAAGAGATAATTACAATTAGTTTTCTTCTTGTAAATTTTCTCTTTTTTTTAGTTCTTATTCTTTCCATTTATTCTCCTTTTGAATTATTTTGTGAGCTATTAGAAACGTTTTGTTTCTAAAATATTTTTAAATTAAACTTAAATTTCTTTTTTAGATATTAGCAAAAATATTTGTCAAACTTGTATCTAATTGATAAGATATTGGAATTTGCTAAATTTTATATATCATTAAAACCAGTAATTTTAGTAAAAGGTTTCAAATCACTTAAAACAGTATAAATATTTTATCGTATTTTTAGTAAATATTCAAGAATAATTAAAATATTTATACATATTATTTTAGAACAAGGAGGATAAATAAATGATTCTTTTTTCAAAAATGCAAGGAACAGGTAATGACTTTGTTGTTATTAATTGTTTAAATCAATATTTTAACTATAATTTAGGAAATTTAGCAAACTTTTTATGTAATAGAAACTTTGGAATTGGAGCAGATGGAGTAATTTATGTTTTTAAAAGCAATTATGCAGATTTTAAAATGAGAATATTTAATAAAGATGGTTCAGAGGCTGAAATGTGTGGAAATGGAATAAGAGTATTAGGTAAATTTTTGTATGAGAAAAATATTACAACAAAGAAAGAACTTTCAATTGAGACATTATCAGGAATTAAAAATATAAGCTTAATTGTTGAAAATAGAACTGTTATTAGTGTTAAAGTGAATATGGGACTTCCATTTTTTGATGCTCGGAAAAATTCCAGTATATTTGCCAAAGGAAGAAATGGCAAAAAAATATCACACAGTTTCAATTGATTTTGAGAATAAGACTTATAAATTTGATTTAGTTTCAATTGGAAATCCGCATGCTGTTTGCTTTGTTGATGATGTATCTAAAATAGATGTAGATGGACTAGGAAGTTTTGTTGAAAATTATAAATATTTTCCAAATAAAACAAATGTAGAATTTGTTCAAGTTGTAGACAGAAACAATTTAAAAATTAAAGTGTGGGAGAGAGGAGTTGGAAAAACTATATCTTGTGGAACTGGAGCTTGTGCTTCAAGTGTTTGCGCTATAATGAAAGATATGGTAAATAAGAATGTAACAGTTCAGTTAGATGGTGGAAGATTACATATAAATTATGACGAGGAAAATGGAGTAACATTAACTGGTGGAGCAGAGTTTTGTTTTGAAGGAAGGCTTGATTTATAATTATTATATTGAAAAAATCTTTATTACCATATAATTATTAAAACTACCACATTAATCTAAATGTGGTAGTTTTTCTAATAAGATATTGTTATTATATTTATTTAGCTAATTTCTAACTTCTGTGTAAAAAAATCTTTATCTAAAATGGTTTTAAGAGATAGATTTTTGTTTTTATCTAAAAGACGTTTTACTTGCCATAGACCAAGCCCAGAATTTCCTTGTTTTGTTGTAAAATGTTTTTCAAAAATCTTTTTTGCTGAAATTCCTTTTGAAAGATAAGTATTTTCAATAATTAATAATTGTTTATCACCAAATTCTTGAAATGTTACATTTACAATTTTTTGAGGACATTCTTTTGCAGCCTCAATTGCATTATCTAAAAGAATTCCTAAAATTCTAGTTAAAGTATAAGTATTAGATTTTAAAGAATTTAAATCTAATAAAATATTTAAAGACATTTTAACATTATATTGTTCAGCAAGATTATATTTATTTGAAATAATGCTATAAATTGCAGGATTTCCAATAAGTTTAGAGTGAAACCTATATAAATTATTAACTTTAAGGCATTCTGGAATTAGATGATTATAATATTTTTTCAAATCATAAATATTATTTGTTTGAATATATCCACCGATTGCTTGCATTATATTGTTGAAGTCATGTCTAAAAGTTTTTGTAGAGTCACATATACAAGTTAAATTTTTAATTTCAAGTTTTTGTTTATTATTAATCAGTTTTAAAAATATAATTGCTATAATCATTAACATAGAGCTAGTAAATAAAATAATTTTCATCATTTGTAAAATCTCCCCAAAAAACAAAAAGTTGCAATTAAAATTAATTGCAACTAGAATTATAAAATATAACTCACATATTGTCAAAATAAATCGACTGACAATTTTCGACATTTTATTTTTGTTTTAAATCCGGATTCCAGTTGATTATTTTTTCTGAAATAGATTCTGTAGAAGAAAAATCTTCAACATATCCGCCAAGAGATTGAGCTTTTTCTTTTAATGCTTCTGAATTTCCGTTTACAAAAATTTTAGCTTTTCCTTTTCCATTTTTAGCTTCTTGAACTAAATTTGAAACAGGGGAGTTCCCATCAAAAGCAACTACGACAGATGGTCTTCTTTCAAAAATTTCATAGTTAAAACTTTTATAAATTCCAACTTCTTCTGGCTCGATTGAAACTCTAATTCCATCAACGCCACTATTTAATAATGTATTTTTTACATTTTCATCAACTCTTTTAGGAACTATAGCATCAATTTCAAACTTTTTATTTAATTCTTTTGAAATATCAATAACAGCTTTTTCATATCCTTGCATTTTATGACCAATAACGAAATAAGCTTTATTGCTATCTATTTTTTGAATTAAGTCGCGAAGCATTTTTTTGCCTTTTTCTGTTACAACAGTTTCTCTACCATTAGTATTAAAGCTTCCTCCAGCAATTACAATTGGAACTTTATCAGTAGGCAATTCTTTGATTTTTGTTTTTAAGTTTTCATTAGAATCTAATTTATTGTCAGATTTTTCAACATAATTTACGTTTAGATTTTTTAAAGTTTCATATTCTTCTTCAATTATAGCATCTGAAATGTCTCTTCCGTTTAAGAATTGCCTAAATGTTTTTGTTTTTTCTTCAAAATATCCTTGATTTTCAATTAAGAGAGTATTTTCAACTTCTTTCATTTTTTGAAAATCTTCTTCAGAGATATTTAGTAAATTTTGAAGTGAGATTTGCTCTTCAATAGTATCTGTTCCATAAATTCCAAAACCATCAGTTCCTTGAACACATTTTACTCCATTTTTTAAATATGTTTTAATAGGATGATTTTCAAGTTTTGTTAGATTATTTAATCTTACATTTGAAGATAATTGAAATTCAAGAATTACTCCTAATTTTTTCATTTTTTTAATTGTTTCTTTATCTTTTTCAGGGTTAATTCCAATTCCATATAGTCCATGTCCTAAACGAACTCTAGGAATTATATCACTTTTTCCAATAGAATTTAAAATTATATCAATTGATTTTTCAACATTTTCAGCAAATGCATCTGTTTCACCAGCATGAATTCTAATAGTAAATCCATTGTTTTCAGATATAGCATATTTTACAAGTTCATTTATAATAGGTCTTAATTCTTCAATATCTGTAATTTCTTCTCCAAGAAAGTCACTTCCCACAACATAAGGACTTTTTGCCATAATTTTTAATACTTCTAAAGCTTCAAGTTGTTCTTTTTGAGAAAGCCAAATTCTTCTAATTGCAACCAAAAATCTTAAATCAACACCAGTTTCTAATTTTACTTTTGGTAGAATTTCATGTATTTGTTTTAAGAAATCTGTTCCAGCAGTTCCTTTTTTGCAAAGATCTGTTGAAGCAATTTCACTGTATACAATTCCTTGTTTTTGATATTCTCTTCCAAGCCATAAAAGATTATCTTGTAGAATAGTGTTATTTCTGTAAATAGCTCTATTTGAATCTTCATTCATTTTAATTAAATAATTTTTTATATCAAACTCAGGAATTTTTTCTATTTTTTCTAAATTTAAATCTATTAAATTTTTTGAGATAGTTCCTTTTTGAAAAACATATCTATAAACATATAATTTTTCAAGATTTGTAAAAACAGCTTGTCCATCTTTTACAAGAGATAGACTATTTCTAATTTTTCTAATATTAAATTCAGCATTTTCCAAATTATTTAAAATTAAATCAGCAAAATTTATATATGTTTCGTCATCAATTTTTCGGTCGAAAAGCTTGCCCTCTAAAGGAAGGTTTATATATTTTAATTCAATTTCTCTTCTATATTTTTCAATAAGTTGTTCTTGTGAATTTGATAATTTTAAACCAAGTTTTTTTACAAAATATAGGGGATATCTTATTTGATGTTTTATTCCAAGCGCTATAAGCAAGTCAGATGGCAAGTTTGCATAAAGATGAGTGTGTAAATCTGTTCTAAATTTTGATTTTTTTAAAATATAACTATTTATTAATGTTTCATTAATAGTTAATTCATAATCTTTAGTTTGACTCATTAAAGTTTTTACAATTGCTGGAATTTTAACATTTTGCTCTATTCTACCATCAGAATAGATTGTAGCAATATGTTTTCCATTTAAATTAAAAACAAATAATGTATCATTATTTGCATTAAGTGAAGCAGGAATGGTTCCCATTATAATTTTCATATCATTTATATTTTTTGTAGTTTCTACATTGCAAACTTTAGCAAGATTTGTTATAAGATTTCCTGTTCCATGATTTGGAGTTTCGATAATATAAATTAATTCATCAGCATTTTTATAGTGTTTGTATAAATTTACTATAATATCTTTTTCTTTATCTAAATAAAATCTTTTAAAGAAGTTAAGGTTTTCCATAACTACTCCTCTCTAAATTATATACTTTCACTATTATACCACAAATCAAAGAAAAAAACAATGTTTTTCCATCAAAAGTTTACATAAATTATTAAAATTTTAAATAAAACTAAAGACAAAAATAAGTTTTTATGATATACTCTTCATGAAGAAATAGAAGGGAGAAATTTTATGAAATATTTAGTTGTTTCTGATATTCATGGTTCAGGTTATTATGCAAGAAAATTACAAGAGATTATAGAAAAAGAAACTCCTGATAAAATAATATTACTTGGTGATTTATATTATCATGGACCTCGAAATCCTTTAACAGATGATTATGGACCACAAGAGGTGGCTAGAATTTTAAATTCTCATAAAGATAAAATCTTATGTACTCGTGGAAATTGTGATGCTGAAGTTGATGAAATGATTTCAGAGTTTAAGTTTGAAGAAAGTATAGAATTAAATATAAATGGTGTAGATTTCTTCTTTTCACATGGGCATAGATATAATATTACAAACGTTCCACCAGTTGGAAAAGTTATAGTTTATGGACATTTTCATACAGGATTTATTCAAGAAGTAAATGGGTTAATTTTTGCAAATCCAGGTTCAATATCTTTACCAAAAGAAGGAACTGAACATAGTTATATGATTATTGATGACAAAAATTTGACTTTAAAAGATGTAGATGGAAAAATTCTTGATTCAAAAGAATATATAAAATAGTTAATACATTGCTTGACAAAATTTATTAGTACTTATATTATATTTATAAATGTTGTATACGGAGGAAAAAATTATGGCAGATGATGCAAAAGAAGTAAATAATGGTTATCCAGAAGAGTTATCAGATGAAAATATGGAATATATCTATATTGGAATTATTATGAATAATCCAAAGGCACTATCTACTTATTATTTTAAAGCTGATGAATTTTATTTTTCAGATGAAGAGTTAGGAGAAATTTATAAGTCAATTTTATTTCAAGAGGCTGAAAAATTTGCACCAGCTGCTGCTAAAGAAAATTATAATATTCCAAGAGAAAGACCAAATACTTATGCTAGAAAGCAAGAAATTAAAAAAATCGTAGGTCAGAAGAATTATAACATAGAATATATTTATATAGAATTAAAAAAGCTATTTATTTTAAAGAAATATTATATTAAAGCTGCTACTAAAAAAATTCGTGATAAGATTTTAGAAATTACTAAATATGAATTATATGGAGAAATGAATGATGAAGAGGTTCAAAACGCAATTGACCAAATTAATGTTACTGCTGGTTTAAGTCAGTCAATTTTAAATCAAGATGCTACGAATGCTCTACTTTCTAGAGATAGTAATTTAACTACAGGGGTAAATTTACCATTTCCTATTTTAACAAAAGTTTTTAAGGGTTTGAGAAAAGGTGAGACTATGGCTTATGCAATGCCATCAAATGCTGGTAAAAGTAGACTTGCAATTGATATAGTTGCTCATTTAGCTTTTGTAGAAAAGAAAAAAGTTTTAATTATCTCAAATGAGATGAGTGAAGAGAAAATGAGACTTTGTTTGATTACAACTGTAGTTAATAATCCAGAAATTCAAAAAATTCATAAACAAAAAGTAAGTAAGAATGAAGGAGAACTTCTAGAACTAAAATTTAAACCAGATAATCCAAAAAAGTCTCCTGTTGATGAAAATGGATTTTTACTTCAAGATGAAAAAGAATCTGATGAAACATTTTTTGATAGATTATTTGAAGAGTCAACAGAGTTTCAAAAGGTTGTGTCTGTAACAGACTGGCTTTCAGACCAAATGAAAAATACAATTTCATTTATACATGTTACAGAACATTCAAATGAAGATTTAAGAAAAATTATTTTAAACTATTATTATAAAGATAAAATAGAATATGTTTTTTATGATACATTAAAAACTGATATTGATAATATTGGTAATGGTGAAGAGGTTAAAAAAACTGCTACAGTTCTTTCAAATATTGCTCAAAAATTTAAGATATTTATATGTTCTTCATTGCAATTATTAGAGAGTAATACTTTACCAGTTAATTTAACAATTAATGATATGAGCTCAAGTCGTACTGTTAAAGAAGTACTAGATACTCTTTGTCTAATGAAACAAATTAGTAATCAAAGTTTAAATAAGTATGAATATTCAGATACAGATACGTTTGATGTGTGCCATGATATTGAAAAATCAACAGATGTTGATGTAAGATATTATGCTTGTGTTGTTGATAAAAACCGTGCTGGAGCTAAACCAACAGTTCTATTTAAATTAAATTTGTCTTATAATTTATGGGAAGAACTTGGTTATTTAAGATTAAAACAAATTGAAGAGGAATAATTCAAAAGATAAAGTATAGAAGTTGTAAAAAAATTTCTATGCTTTTTTGATAGATGGAGAATAATATGTATAATAATTGGGAAGAACTTGAAAAAAGTATAATTAATTGTGAAAAGTGCAAGCTTTGTTCACGGAAGAAAAAATATTGTTTTTGGAACTGGAAACAAAAATGCTAAAATAATGTTTATAGGTGAAGGTCCACGGGGCAGACGAAGATGAGCAAGGAGAGCCTTTTGTTGGAAAAGCAGGACAACTTATGAATAAAGCTTTTGAATATATTGGAATTGAAAGAAAAGAGGTTTATATTGCAAATATTGTAAAATGTAGACCTCCAAATAATAGAAATCCAGAAGATGATGAGGCAATAGCTTGCTTAGATTATTTAAGAAATCAAGTTATACTTGTTAAACCTAAAATAATAGTATTGCTTGGAAGTGTTGCTCTTCAAAATATTTTAGGAAAAGAATTTAAAATTACAGCAAGTCGTGGAAAATGGTTTGTGAAAAAAGATATTAAATATTTACCAACTTGGCATCCATCAGCAGTTTTGCGTGATGAAAATAAGAAGGTGGATTTCATTAGAGATTTAATGATGGTTTATATGGAAGGAATGCACTTATAAATAAAAATAATATAGTTAAAGAGAAAATGTAGAAGACCCAAGTTGAATTTGAACAACTTGGGATTTTTTTAGTTTATAGTTGTATTTGTTGTACCCTGACCTACAACTTCAGATAAAAGCCTATTCCATGTGTTTGGACCAACAATTCCATCTACACTTAAATTTCTAGTTTGTTGAAAATTTCTTACAGCATTATTTGTTTGAACTCCAAAAACACCATCTAATCCACCAGTTCTAAAACCGTAAAGTATTTAAGCAATCTTGCAAAACACAAACATAAACTCCTCTTGCTCCTTGCCTAACTTGAGGATAGCCACTTGCCACTTGTCTTTCATCAAAGTGTACCCATCTTGGAGTAAGTGAAGCTGGCTCTACGTAATTCCATATTTTTGAATTAATTGCTAAATTTCTCATTTCAGTTCTTCCGTGAGGGTGTTAGATTTTGCCCAACATCAAAAGCAAGCCCAGCATAATGTTGAGATTGATTAGAATGACCACCTTCATGAGGCCTTTTAAAGGCAAAGCCTACAAATATTGGTCTTCCATAGAGATATCGAAAACTATTCCAAGCTTCCATACATCTTAAATCAGTCCATAAAGTTTCAGATTTACTTGCTCCTCTAAATTCTTTGACAGTAAGAGTTCTTCCAGAATTATATGGCATTGCTTCTTCTAGTCCTCTGTAAAATGTAACCATTCTATTTATGTCATTATTATAAACTAAAATTTTTGCCATTTTTTTTTTCCTTTCTAAATTAAAGATTTATTATATAATATTTCTATTTTTTTATTTTGACACTCAAAAATTTAAACTTAAATTTTTTGCAATAAGTAGAAACACTATTTTCCTTGTTTTTTAGAAAATATATGATATAATTTAAAAAGTTTTGAAATAATCTTATATAGAGATAAAACTTATGACAAAATTAGATTAATATAAGAAAATTAAAAAAGGAGAATGATGATTATGAAAGTTTTGATGATAAATGGCTCACCTAGAGTGAATGGTAATACTACAGTTGCTTTAAATGAAATGGATAAAATTTTTAAAGAAAATGAAATAGAAACTGAAATTATTCAAATTGGAAATAAAGATATAAGAGGATGTATAGCTTGTGGTCACTGTGCAAAACACGGAGAGTGTGTATTTGATGACTTGGTAAATGATGTGGCTCCAAAGTTTGAAAATGCTGATGGATTAGTTATTGCAAGTCCTGTTTATTATGCTTCAGCAAATGGAACTTTGATTTCATTTTTGGATAGGTTATTTTATAGTTCTCATTTTGATAAAACAATGAAAGTTGGAGCAAGTGTAGCGGTTGCAAGACGTGGAGGATTATCTTCAACTTTTGATGAATTAAATAAATATTTTACAATTTCAAATATGCCAATTGCTTCAAGTATGTATTGGAATAGTATTCATGGTAGAGCGCCTGGGGAAGCAGTTAATGATGAAGAAGGTTTGCAAACAATGAGAGTTTTAGCTAAAAATATGACATTTTTAATGAAAAGTATTGAACTTGGAAAAGAAAAGTTTGGTTTGCCTGAAAAAGAGTCAAAAGTAACAACAAATTTCATTAGATAAAATTATATTGACCAAAAAATATTAATTGATTATAATTATTTATATAAAAATACAGAGGAGAAAGATATGAAGGAGAGAGGAGTTTTGCTTCCGATATTTTCACTTCCAAGTAAATATGGAATAGGTGATTTTGGATATGAAGCTTATGAATTTGTTGATATTTTAAGTGAAAATGGAATTAATTATTGGGAAATTTTACCTATAAATTCTTGTGATAAATTACCATATTCACCAATTAGTTATTATGCTATAGATGAAAATTTTATTTCACTTGATAAATTAAAAGAAGATGGACTTATTAAAAATCCTAGAAAAAGAGCTTCAAAAGATAGAGTAATTTATAATAATTATAAAGAAAAATATTATAAAGAAGCTTTTGAGAATTTTAAGAAAACAAACGAATATAGTGAATTTGCTAAAAATAAAGGAATTAAAAAATATTGTAAATATATGAGCGAAAGAAGCAAACAATCTGAAAGTTATTATATGTTTTTACAATATATTGTATATAAACAATGGATAGAATTAAAAAAATATGCAAATTCTAAAAATGTAAAAATAATTGGAGATTTACCAGCATATCCGCCTTTTGCTTCAAGTGAAACAGAATATAATTCTAAATATTATGATTTTAAATTTGAAGCTGGAACTCCACCAGATTATTATAATGAAAATGGGCAAAAGTGGGGAAGCTATGTATATAATATTAAAAATATGAAAAAAGATAATTTTAATTATCTGATAAATAGATATAAATATTATTTAAAACTTTTTGATAAAATTCGTGTTGATTATTTTAGAGGCTATGATTCTTTTTTTAAAATTCCTTTTGGAAAGTCTGGAAAATTCGGAAATTATGAGAATGGTGTAAGTTATGATTTCTTTGATGAATTATTTAAAAGTGGAGAAGTAAAAATTGATGATTTAATAATAGAAGATTTAGGTGATATTAGAGAAGAAACAGTTGCTTTAAGGCGTCACTATGGTTTTACAAGACAAAAGATTTTGCAATTTGCAATAGATTTATATAATGGATATGATAGAGATAATGAATCTGAAAATGTTGTAATTTTTCCGGGAAATCATGATTGTCAAACAATATATGGGTGGTATAAAACTTTAAGTGATAGTGATAAAGAAAATTTGAAAAGATTTTTAGCAAACAATGGATGTAATAACATAAATGTAAATCATGGTATTATGCAATATTGCTTGAAATGTAAAGCAAAAATTGCAATAGTATCTGTTCAAGATATTATAGGATTAGATGATAGTTCAAGAATAAATGTTCCTGGATATAATAACAAAAATAACTGGTCATGGAAACTAAATGATTTTAAGTGTTTTAGGGAAAGAATTGGAGATTTTAGATTAGAATAGGGTGTAAAAATGGAAGAAAAGTTAGATTTCTTAATAAAATATTTAATTAATGATATTGACAGAGATATTTTTGAAGAGCCTGTTACTTTAGAAGAAAAAGAAAAGGTTTGGAGAGGTCTATGTAATATTAGAGAACCAAAGCCAATTTCGGGAGAATATTTAAAAGTTCAGGATGATTATTTGCAAGAACGTTTAAAGTTTGTTGAGATTACATTATCTAAAAGTTTACCAACTATTGGTCAAATATATTCTAACTCAAAGTTGAAATATAAAGATAAAATGGTTTTATGGAAAGGAAATATAACTCAATTAAAAATTGATTGTATTGTGAATGCTGCAAATTCTAGAGGACTAGGATGTTTCCAACCAATGCATAACTGTATAGATAATCAAATTCAGACTTATAGTGGCGTTCAAATGAGACTTGAATGTTTTGAATATATGAAAAATGCAAATTATGATTTAGGTTTACCAACTGGAGAGGCTTTTATTACGAAAGGATATAATTTACCTTGTAAATATGTTATTCATACAGTTGGACCTGTTATAAGTTTTAATGTTTCAGAAGAAGAAAAAGAGTTGTTAAAAAATTGTTATAAAAATTCAATGAAAATTGCCACAGAAAAAGGATTAAAATCAATTGCTTTTCCATGTATTTCAACAGGAATTTTTAGATTTCCAAGAAGACTAGCTGTTGAATGCGCTGTTTCTGCTGTTAATGAATTTTTAGATAAAAATAATCAAATAGAAAGAGTTGTTTTTAATGTCTTTGGAGATGAGAACTTTGAAATATATGATGAATATTTTACAAAGTCTAAAAAATTAGAAAGGTAACAAGATGATAGTTTGGATTATATTTTTTATTATTGCTGGAATTTTAATTTGTAGTAGGTTGTCAAAAAGCTTTGGAAGAAGTTATACTTCTCTTGGTTTAAATATTGCTAGTTGTTTAATTTCTTTCGGGTTAGCAAGGATTTGCGCTAATTCTATGGCTATAAAAGGTGGAAAAGAAATTCTTCAATTTTTAGGAAATGAATATGGGGCAGATTTAGTAGAAATTGCTTCTCTTGAAGAGTTTTTTGCTTTTCTTGGAAACATTGCAATAAGTATTGTAATGTTTTACATATTTTATTTAATAATTTCAATAATTCTTACAATTTTAAAACATCTTTTTATTTATAAAAAGGTAGATGATTTACAAGATAAACAAGAAACAAATGTAATTTTAAAAAAATTGGGAATAGTTGTTTCAAATTTAATATCAGTAGGATTAACTTTTATAGTTCTAATAACACCGTTTGGAATTGCTTATAATTGTATAGCAGAAAAGACTACTTCAAAAGTTCCTTTTGTATCAGAAAGCTATTTTGATAAATTAACGCAAATGTCTAATAATAAAGATGTTCAAACTAGTGAAGAGATTAAATGGACATCAGCTGTAATTAAATCAATAATTGATGTAAACGCTGAAAAGAAAACTGTTCCTAATATTAGTATTCCTTTTTCAAAAACCCATTTTTTGCCAACAGTAATTGCTGATGTCGGCTCAACAGCGGCAAAGCATTGGAAAAATGGAGAAGAATTTTTAGGATACCAATATGATATTCCAAGTGGAAGAGAAGGTAAGTTATATTTAGATGTTTTAGATGTATTTGAAAATTGGAATAAAGAAGCTGTAAGTCAAGATGTTCAAACGATTATGGAACTTTATAAATTATTGTTAGACTATGGAATAGATGAAATTCAAGAAGATGATGGACTTTTAGATGCTTTGTCAAATGAAAATTTTATGGAAAACTTATTTGTAATTTTATATAGCAATAATGACTTTGCAAAATTGATTCCAATTACTGTTGAATATGGATTAGGAACGACATTTGATTATGTAGGACTTGAACTAGATGAGAATTATAGTTCAAATATAGATGTTACTAGTTTGTCAGAAGAAGATGTAAGAAGAGAAGCAAGAATAGTATCTGGAATTATCAAAACAACTTTAGAAATTTATGAAACAAACCAAAAAATACAAAATAAAGAAATTACTATAGAAGATGTACAAAGATTAGCTGAAGAAGTTTCAAAATTAAAAGATAGCAAAGTATTTGGAGATATAGCAAATGAAATTGTTTTACAACTAACAAATAGTATTTCAGCATTAGAATTTTAGGAGGAAAAAATGGAGAAATATATTCATAAAGTCCAATATTATGAAACAGATAAAATGGGAATAACACATCATTCAAATTACATTAGATGGATGGAAGAAGCTAGAGTAGATTTTTTTGATAAAGTTCGGATATAACTATAAAAGATTAGAAGATGAAGGAGTAGTTTCTCCTGTTATTGGAATTGAATGTGAGTATAAGGTTTCAACAAGATTTGAAGATTATGTGGAAATAGATGTTAAAGTGAAGGAATTTAAAGGAGTTAGATTAATATTTGAGTATATTATGAAAAATGTTGAAACTGGTGAAGTTGTAGCTACAGCGTTAAGTAAACATTGTTTTTTAAATAATGAAAATAGACCAATAATTTTGAAAAGAGATTTTCCAGAACTTGATGAAAAATTAAAAAAATTAGTAAAAATTTAAAATTTAATAGAGCCATTTTAGGGCTCTATTTTTATATGGTTTGAACGATATTTTTAAACTTTTAAAAAAAATAAATTTAAAAATTTTTTAAAAAATGTCTTTACAAAATAAAAAAACCGTGCTAATATATCACCATGTTAAATGCCTTAGGGCTTGCATACAAATTTTTAGTCTAATTTAATCTTATAAAATTGATTTTCTGTTCTTGAAAATCAAATTTTCCAAAAGAAACAAATTAAATAGTTAATTAGAAGTTACTTTGCCCCCGCAAATTTTACTTTTTAGTATAGCTCTAGGCATTTAGCTAGAATTTTAAGACAAGGGAGGTGAAAAGTATGAGTAAAAAGAAAAAAATTATTATAGCTTGTTTAGGAATTACTATTTTACTTTTATCTATTATTTTTGGATATACTTATTCAAAATATGTTCATACGGAAACAGTAAAAGGCTCAGCTTCTGTTGCAAAATGGAGCTTTAATGGAGCAATTTCTAATACAAGAGATGATGATTTAGAGTCAAAAGAAATATCTTTAGCAGATAGTATGAACTCAAATGATTCAGTTAAATCTAAAACAATCGCTCCGGGAACTAGTGGTAGTTTTAAGATTATTATTGATGCAGAAGGTTCAGAAGTTGGCGTAGATTATGATGTTTTTTTAGCTGATGAAACTGATGAAGAAAACGGAGAAAATAGAAAGCCAGCTAACTTATATTTCACTTGTGATGACTTATTAACAGGTCAAGGCGAAAAATTTTATTCATTAGAAGAGATGTTAAAAAATAATAGTGATGATAGTAAGTCAAACTTAAGTGGAACAATAGCTAAAGATGCAGAGTCAAAAAGAAAAGTTATCACTGTAAATTGGAACTGGCCTTATGAAAGTAATGAAAATGGTTTAGAAAAAGGTGATATTCAAGATACAAAAGATAGCGACATAACTAATTATCGTTTTACTTTAAATATTGTCGGAAAACAAGCAAAATAAAATTTTACAAATTATTTCTAGGTTAAGAAAAATTCCAATTCACATATTAAAATTAAAAATTATAAGTTAAAGAATAAGTTGTTATTTACCTAGAACAAAGAATCGAGAAATATTAAGAAAAAAACTAGAAAGCTTTAATAGCTTTCTAGTAAGAAATTTTAAATAGATTTTTTACCAGAAGGCTATTAATAAAGAAAGGAATTTATGAAGAAATTTTTACAAACAATATTTGTTTTATTTTTGATATTAGTTTTATTATATGTCACATATTCAAAATACATAAGAAAAGATAGACTTACAACTGTCTTTGGATATGGATTTTTAGTAGTTTTAACAGGAAGTATGGAGCCTGAAATTGATACAGGTTCGCTTGTTATAATAAAGAAAATGGAAAATTATAATGTTCGGAGATATTATTACTTATGAAGAAGATGAAAACTATTTTGTAACACATAGAATAATTGCAAAAGATGATAATAAATTAATTACAAAGGGTGATAGAAATAATGAAGTAGACACTGAAATTCTAAATTCACAGATATTAGGGAAAGTAGTATATCATTCTTTGTTTTGGGGATTTTTCATTAGAAAATATTTAAAATTTGTTTTTATTGGTTTTACAGTTCTTGTAATAATTATAAATCTATTAAGGAAGAATAAAAGAGAAGATGATGAATGTAATGAAGAAAGAATCGAAGAAAGAAAAGAAGAAGTCGAAGATAGAATTATTAAATAAAATATACATAATATTTTTAATAATTGTACTTATAATTACTATATTGATTTCAGTTAGAACAGGAATGCAAATGTATTATTTAATTAATACTAATTTAAATGATAAAGATGTTCCTACAAAGTCAAATGTAGCAGACTGGAAATTTGAAGTTGTAATTGAATATTAAATCTTGAAAAAGTTAAAACCCAGTGATATAATAATTCTAAATTATTTTAAGGAGATTTTTGATGTCTTTACTTAATAATATTGAGAATATAGTAAATGAAAAGATTAATGAGAAAATAAAAGTATATGCTTTTGTTGGCCCATCTGGAACAGGAAAAAGTTATAGAGCTCAAATGGTTGCTAACTCAAAAGGAATAGAATATATTATTGATGATGGTCTTTTAATTTGTGAAAATGAAGTTGTTGCTGGAATTTCAGCTAAAAAGGCTCCTACTAAAATAGAAACTGTTAAAAACGCGCTATTTCAAGACGAAAGTAAAAAGAAAGAAATACAAGAGGTTTTTAGGAAAAAACGTCCAAAAAGTATTTTAATTTTAGGAACATCTGATGGAATGGTTCAAAAAATAGCTGCAAATTTAGGATTACCAGAGATTGGAGAAACTATTTATATAACAGATGTTGCCACAGAAGAAGAAATGGAAACTGCTAGAAGAATTAGAGTTACACAAGGAAAACATGTTATACCTGTTCCTACTTTTGAAATTAAAAAAGATTTTTCTGGATTTTTATTAGACCCACTTCAAATATTTAAGTCAACTGGAAGTGGGAATGATCCATATATTGCCGAAAAATCTCTAATAAGACCAGCTTTCAGTTATATGGGAAATTTTACTATTTCTGATACAGCTATAAAACAAATTATTGAAATTGCCCTAGAAAAAGTAAAAGGAATTTATAAATTACACAGAGCTATAATTCGTAAACAAGAAGGTGGATATGGTGACGGAATATATATTTATTTAGAACTTATACTTGATTTTGGATATAATATTTTAGAACTTACTGAAAATGTAAAAAATAGAATAAAAAAAGAAGTTGAAAATTTAACTGCAATGAATGTATTGAAAATGGAAATATTTATAAAAAGTATTCATTTTGAAGAAAAATAAAGGAGGAAAATATGTCTTTTATTGTAGCAATAGATGGACCAGCTGGAAGTGGAAAAGGTACGATTACAAAGCTTGTAGCAAAAGATTTGGGGTTTATAACTGTTGATACTGGAGCTATGTATAGAGCTGTTGCTTTGGAATGTATAAATCAGGGAGTTAGTTATACTGACTTAGATAAAATTGAAAAAATTTTAGAAAATATCAAAATTGAATTTAAGAAATCAGGGGAAAATCAATTAGTATTCTTAAATGGAAAAAATGTAAGTGAAGCTATAAGAACACCTGAAATAGATGATGTTGTAGCAAAATATTCTGCTATAAAAATTGTTAGAGAAAAGGTTACACCTATTCAAAGAAAAATGGGAGAACATCAAGATATCATCATGGAAGGAAGAGATATTGGTACAGTTGTTTTTCCAAATGCTAATGTAAAGATATTTTTAGAGTGTTCTTTAGAAGAGAGAGCTAGACGTAGATATAAGCAAAATCTACAAAAGGGAATAGATGAAACCTATGAAGAAGTTTTAGAAAGTATGAAAGAAAGACATAAATTAGAGGTTGAAAGAGAAATTTCGCCATTTGTTAAAGCTACAGATGCAATAACTGTTGATTCTACTAATTTAACAATACCAGAAGTAGTTGAAACTATTGAAAAGATAATTAGAGATAAGATGAATTAAGAGGATTTTATGGAAAAAGTAAAAAATGGATTTAAAGCTATAAATAGATTTATAGTTACTAATGTAATAAAACTATATTCTAAAATTGTTTATAGATATAAAGTAATTGGAAAAGAAAATATACCAAAAGAAGGTTCAGTTCTTTTTTGCGGAAATCATAGAAGTAATTTAGACCCTCCTATGATGGTAATTGCTTGCCCTAGAAAAATGAGATTTATAGCTAAAGAGGAATTAAAAAATAATTTACTATTTAGATATTTATGTTATGTATATGAAGCAATTTATGTAAAAAGAGATTCTAAAGATATTGGTCCATTAAAAGAAGCCTTAAAAGAATTAAAAAATGGTGGATGTATAGGAATTTTTCCTGAAGGAACGAGAAATGGAATGGAAAAGAATGATGGAAAAATTAAAAATGGTGCTACATATATGAGTTTAAAAACAGGTGCAAAAATTGTTCCAATAGGCTTAAAAGGTAAGCCAAAGCCATTTCATAAAATTACAATTAATTTTGGTGAACCGTTAGATTTTTCTAAATTATTAGAAGAAAAAGATATAAAAGAAGCAGAAGAAATTGCAACAGAAAAATTAAAAGAAGAAATAATTAAACTTTCAAAATAAGGTAAATAGAGGAGATAAAATTCTCCTTTATTTTTTTTGTCGAAAAATAGAAATCAAAAATACTTGCAAAATAGTTGCATAGAAATTATAATTAGATTAAAGAAGATACGAAAAGTATCACAAAAGATAAAATATTATAGAAAAGGAGAGGTTATGGAAAAAATTAAAATTATTATTGCAGACGATAATTTGGAGTTTGTAACGACATTTGTAAATTTTTTAGAGGAACAAGATGATATGGAGGTAATTGCTACTGCCAAAGATGGGATAGAGGCGTATGATAAAATTACTTCAATGAAGCCAGATGTTGTTTTATTAGATGTGATAATGCCACATTTAGATGGAATAGGAGTTTTAGAGAAATTAAATAATTCAGGAAATATGCCAATTTGTATAATGCTTTCTGCTGTTGGACAAGATACAATAACAAAAAGAGCTTTGGCTATTGGAGCATCATATTATATGGTAAAGCCATTTGAATTAGATGTTTTAGTAAAAAGAATAAGGGAACTTAAAAATATTTTAAGATTTCCTGTAAATGATTTTATTTTGAAAGAAAATGGTGTAAAGCAAAACTATATTAATATAGCTAATTCTAAATCTAAAGAAGATAATTTGGAAGCCCTAGTAACAAATATAATTCATGAGGTAGGAGTTCCAGCACATATTAAAGGATATCAATACTTAAGAGATGGAATTATTATGGTTATTGAAGATATGGATGTTTTAAATCAAATCACAAAACAGCTATATCCAGATTTAGCCAAAAAACATAAAACTACACCAAGCCGTGTAGAACGTGCTATTAGACATGCGATAGAAGTTGCTTGGAATAGAGGAGAAATAAATACAATTGAAAATATTTTTGGATATACTATAAATGCAAACAAAGGAAAGCCAACTAATTCAGAATTTATTGCTATGATAGCTGATAAACTTCGCTTGGAAATAAAAAGTGCATAATAATGAAAATAATTTGAAATGTAATTTTGCTTAAAAATTCTTTAAAAATAAATTTCTTCAAAATTTAAAAAACGCTTGACAAATAGATAGAAAAGTATTATTATAATTGCTAGCAAAAGTTATTGCAATTGTAGCAATACTTTTCTATTTTATTTTTCTAATATTTCTCAAGGCTGATTTCTAGCCTAAAAAAATCAATTTGTAAAATTAAATACTTATGTGGAGGTGATTAAAGGTCTATTTTAAGTTTGATAGAAAATCTATAAATATTTTCAGTTGTGTTTTAAGTATTGCTATTATTTGTTTTATTAGCTTTTGCTTAAATAATATTAAAAATAAAATTTTCGAGACAAGAGAAAATTTTGCAAGCCATTATAATACTATTGAGAATGAACAACTCGCATTAAATGTAAGAAATGAAATTGTAGAGGATGAAAACAATCAAGAAGAAACTGAAAGTTTAGATGAAGGAAAGAATGAAGAATATAATGCAAATGAAGAATTTGATTGGTATATAGAAATTCCTAAGCTTAATTTATATGCACCAATTGAAGAGGGAACAAGTGAAGAAATTTTAAATAGGTCTGTTGGTCACTTTGAAAATACATCTAGACAGGATGGAAATTGTGGGTTAGCAGCTCATAATAGAGGATATAGAGTAAATTATTTTGCAAGAGTAAAAGAATTAGAAGAAGGTGACATCATATATTATTTTGTTGATGGAAAAAAATATAAATATGAGGTTACAAATGTTTTTATAATTTATGAAACTGACTGGTCTACATTAGAATATACAGAAGAAAATAAGATAACTCTAATTACATGCGTTGAAAATAGAGAAGAATATAGATTATGTGTTCAAGGGTTATTAGAGCAAGAGTAAGATAGGAGGAATTTATGGTAAAAAAATTTTTTGTCGGAGTTATTCTTTTAATTACAATATTTCAGATATTTAGTCCTTGCGTATTTGCTTTAGAATTAGAAGGCTCTAAAGAAATTCAATATACTGGGAGAGTAATTAAAGATTGTTTATTATATAGAAGTGGTAATAAGGTAAGTGATGTAGAATGTTCAATAGTAGGATATAATGCTGATGGAAAATTTTATCCTGCATATTGTTTAAATTATAGAGCTGACGGGGCAGAGAAAGGCAATTATAATGTAGATATTTCAGATTATACAGATAATGTATTAATTTGGAGAGTTGTAACACATGGATATCCATATACAACAAACTTTAATGGAATAGAGCTTTCTGAAGATGAAGCTTATTTAGTAACAAAGATGGCTGTTTATTGTGTTACAGGAAACTCTGTCTTTAGTATATATACTTATGATGAAAGCAAACCTAAAACAGTTGATACATATAAAGCTTTAGATTATTTAGTAAATACAGTTGCAAAAGATGATAGTATTTACAAACATTCTGGAACGATTACAGTTGATAGAGTTGGAGATTTTGTAGAAAATGGAGAATATTATTCACAAGACTTTTCAGTAACTTCAATTTTAGATGAAAGAAGTTATGAAGTAAAAGATTGTACTCGGTTTTCCAGAAGGAACGATTATTGCAAGTAGTGAAAATAATCCACAAAATGTATTTCAAACTGGGGAAAACTTTAGAATTTTAATTCCAAAAAGTGGATTAACTGGAGAAATAAATGGAAATTTTAATATTGTTGGAAAAGTAAAAAATTATCCAGTATTTTTTGGAGATGCAAAAGATGAAAACAAGCAAAATTATATAGTAACTTTTGATGATTTTGGAGATGAAGAAGCTTCTGGAAATTTTAGCATTTCTTGTAATACAGGAAAAGTAAAAGTCTTAAAAATAGATAGTGAAACAGAGCTTCCAATTATGGGAGTAAATTTTGAACTTAGAAAAGAAGGCTCTGAAGAAGGTTTTACAGGAACTACTGATGAAAATGGAGAAATAATTTTTGAAAATTTAGAGCCTGGTAATTATAGCTTAATTGAAACTGAAACAAAAGAAGAATATAAATTAGATGAAAATCCTCTTTTTATTGAAGTAAAATATAATGAAGAAACGGAAATAACTGTTAAAAATGATTTGAAAAAAGGCAGCTTTAGAATCATTAAACAAGATATGGAAAACAGCCAGATAAGACTTCAAGGTGTTCAATTTGAATTATATGATGAAGATATGAATTTGCTTGAAACATTAGAAACAGATGAAAAAGGAGAAGCTTTTAGTAAAGAGTATCCAAGTACAAATAGAAAATATTATTTAAAAGAGATAAAAACAGTTGACGGTTATAGTTTTAGTTCAAAACTATATGAAATTAGTTTAAATGATGGTGAAGTTTTAGATATTTTTATAAAAAATTCTAGGATTCCAAAAGAGCCGGATGTAGTTGTAATTGAACCAGATCCGGAGCCAGAGCCTGAGCCACAGATTCAACCTGAACCAGAACCTGTTCCAGAGCCAGAACCAGAACCAGAGCCACCAGTTGTTGAAGAGCCGGAAGAAAAAATTATAGAAGAGCCTATAGTTGAGGAACCAAAGATAGTTAAACTTCCTAAAACAGGAATGTAATTTTCACATTATTTACATTATATGATTTTTAATTATATATAAATAAAATTTTTATTAAAATGGAAAAAAATAAATACGTTAAAACCCCAGATAAATCTGGGGTTTTTTATATTCCTAAAATTTTTTTGGCTTTTTCAATGTCTTCATTTGTAGCAGTTCTTACATTTTCTAAAGGATATTGTAAATTTAAGTTATCCCATTTATATTTTCCTAAGTTATGATATGGTAAGAGTTCAATTTTTTCTACTGATTTTAAAGTAGAAAGAAATTCTTTTAATTTTATTAAATCTTCTTTATCATCAGTAAATCCAGGAACTATAACTTGACGAATCCACATTGGGATATTATTGTCACTTAAATATTTTGCAAAATTCAAATTATTAGTATTTGGAGCGCCTATTAAGTTAATTGACTTTTCATTGTTAATATGTTTTATATCTAGCAAAACTAAATCAGTAACACTTAATAGTTCTTTTATATCATCTGTTATAGTTAAGCTTCCAGCTGTATCTAAACATGTATGAATTTTAAGTTCATGAAGCTTTTTAAAAAGAATAGTTACTTGTTTTGCTTGAAGTAATGGTTCGCCACCTGAAACTGTAACACCACCATGTGATGAAACTATAAAAGATTTAGAGTGATTTATTTTTTTAATTAGTTCGTCTATTTCAATATTTTCACCGAGAGTTTGTGTCCCAAGTATCTCTGTTATGACAATATTTACATCTTAATGGACAGCCTTGCAAGAATATAACAAATCTTATTCCAGGTCCATCAAGAGTTCCCAAGCTTTCGGTTGAGTGTATTTTTAAAGTTGACATTTCTTCTTTCCTTTATATATAAAATGTAGATTTTAGTTATCATTAAAATCTTTCGTGGATTGTACGATTAATAACATCAAGTTGTTGTTCTCTTGTAAGTTTTACAAAGTTAACAGCATATCCAGAAACTCTAATAGTTAGTTGAGGATATTTTTCTGGATGGTCCATTGCATCCATAAGAAGCTCTCTATTAAATACATTTACATTTATATGATGAGGAAGTCCTATAAAATATCCATCAAGTAATCCTGTTAAATTATTTATTTGTTCTTCTTTTGAATGTCCTAAAGTATTAGGAGTAATTGCAAATGTATATGAAATTCCATCCTCAGCATATTTATATGGAAGTTTTGTCATAGTATTTAAAACAGCTATTGCTCCATGTGTATCTCTTCCATGCATTGGATTTGCTCCAGGTCCAAATGGTTCACCAGCTTTTCTTCCATCTGGAGTACTTCCAGTAGCTTTTCCGTATACAACATTTGAAGTTATTGTTAATATTGACATTGTAGGTTTTGCATTTTTATATGTTGGTAATTTTTTTAGTTTATTCATAAATGATTTTTCGATTTTTACAGCAATTTCATCAACTCTATCATCATCATTTCCATATTTTGGATAATCACCTTCAACTTCATAATCAATAGCTAAACCTGTTTTATCTCTTATAACTTTTACTTTTGCATATTTCATAGCTGAAAAACTATCAGCTACAACTGAAATACCAGCAATTCCACATGCCATTGTTCTAACGATATTTCTATCATGTAAAGCCATTTCTAAACTTTCATAAGCATATTTATCATGCATATAATGGATTATATTTAAAGCATTCATATATGTTCTTGCAACATAGTCCATCATTTGCTCAAATCTTTCCCAAACTTCGTCATAGTCTAAATATTCTGAAGTGATAGGTGCAAATTTAGGTGTAATTTGTTTTCCAGAAACTTCATCACGACCACCATTTATAGCATAAGTTAATGTTTTAGCTAAATTTGCTCTAGCTCCAAAAAATTGCATTTGTTTTCCAATTTTCATAGCAGATACACAACAAGCAATTCCATAATCATCACCCCAATATTCTCTCATTAAATCATCATTTTCATATTGAATAGCACTTGTTGCAATACTCATTTTTGAGCAAAAATCTTTGAAAGCTTTAGGGAATCGGGTAGACCAAAGAACTGTTAAGTTTGGTTCTGGAGCAGGACCTAAATTTATTAAAGTATGAAGGACTCTAAAAGAATTTTTGGTAACTAGAGTTCTTCCATCTATTCCCATTCCGCCAATACTTTCAGTAACCCAAACAGGATCACCACTAAATAATTCATCATATTCAGGTGTTCTTAAAAATCTAACCATTCTTAACTTCATAACAAAATGGTCCATTAATTCTTGAGCTTGTTCTTCTGTTAATATTCCAGCCTTTAAGTCTCTTTCAATATAAATATCGATAAATGTTGAGGTTCTACCTAAACTCATAGCAGCACCATTTTGTTGTTTAATTGCTCCTAAATATCCAAAATATAGCCATTGAATAGCTTCTTTAGCGTTTTTAGCAGGTTTTGAAATATCAAAACCATATTTATTTGCCATAATCTTTAATTCTTCTAAAGCTGAAATTTGGTCATGAATTTCTTCTCTTTCACGAATAAGTTCTTCTGTCAAACATTCTGAAGTTGCATTAGTATATTGATTTTTTTTATCTTCTATTAAAACGTCTATTCCGTAAAGAGCAACTCTTCTATAATCTCCAATAATCCTTCCACGACCATATCCATCTGGAAGACCTGTAATTAAATGTGAACTTCTTGCAGCCCTAATTTCTGGAGTATATACTGCAAAAACACCATCATTATGTGTTCTTCTATAATTATGATAAATGTCTTCAATTTTATCAGAAACTTTCCTATTGTAAGCTTCACAAGATTTTTCAACAATTCTAATTCCACCGTTCTGGCATAATTGCTCTTTTTAAAGGAGCATCTGTTTGAAGACCAACAATTTCTTCTAAATCTTTATCTATATAACCAGTATCATGACTAGTAATAGTTGATGCTATATCACATGAAATATCTAAAACTCCACCATTTTCTTTTTCCTTTTTATAAAGTTCTAGAACTTTATTCCAAAGTTTTTTTGTTTTTGGAGTTGCTTCTGCTAAAAAATTTTCATCTCCCTCATAAGGGGTATAATTTTTTTGTATGAAATCTCTAACGTCGATTTCTTCTTGCCAATTGCCACTATTAAAGTCTTTCCATTCTTCAAATATCATAAAAAACCTCCTTAAATTCGACTTTTTATTTATTATTTCCAATTAGATATTTTAGCATACTAAAATATAAAAAACAATGAATAATTGACATAACGAAAGCAAAAAAATTTATAAAAATTTTTCTTGTAATAAGTTCTAATTTAATATATAATTATTTTGTTAGTTTATACAAAAGAGAGGGAGTTTAACTATGGATATTTCTAATTTTACAGATTCAGCTAGAGCAATTCTTACGGGTTCAAGTACACTCGCAATTCAAAACCAAAATTCTGAAATTACTTCATATCATTTGATGAACATTATGCTTGAGAAAAAAAGTAATATAATTTATCAATTATTTGTAAAAATGGATGTTGAAGTAGAAAGATTTAAACAACTTAATTTAGACGAATTAAATGAATTGCCACAAAATGGCCAAAATGGTGGAATGAGATTTTCAAGAGATGTTGAGCAAGCTCTAGAGGCTGCTGAAAAAATTTGTAAAGATATGAAAGATACTCATATTGCTCCAGAACATCTTCTTTTAGGAATTTTAGATTATGCTCCAGAAGATTTAAAAAAACTTATGAAGCTTTATCAAATTACAAAGCATAAATTTTTGAGTGCTTTAAAAGATGTAAACGATAATAGTAGAGTAAAAGTTGATGAAGAAGGAAATGAAAGTGATTTTGATATTTTATCTAAATTCGGAAAAAACTTAACTGAACTTGCTAAAGAAAATAAATTAGAGCCAGTTATTGGTAGAGATGATGAAATTAGAAATGTTATAAGAATTTTAACTAGAAAAACTAAAAATAATCCAGTTTTAATTGGTGAGCCACGGAGTTCGGAAAAACAGCAATTGTGGAAGGATTAGCTCACAGAATTATCAGAGGAGATGTTCCTACAAGTTTGAAAGGAAAAACTATTTTCTCATTAGATTTAGGACTTTTAATTGCTGGTGCTAAATATAGAGGAGAGTTTGAGGAAAGACTTAAAGGAATAATTGATGAATTAGATAAATCAAATGGAAATATTATTTTATTTATAGATGAAATTCATAATTTGGTTGGTGCTGGAAAAACGGATGGAGCTATGGATGCAAGTAATTTATTAAAGCCAAAACTTGCTCGCCGGAGAGCTTCATTGTATGGGAGCTACAACTGTTGATGAGTATAGAGAATATATTGAAAAAGATCCTGCTTTAGCTCGTCGTTTTCAACAAGTTAATGTTCCAGAACCTACTATTGATGATGCAATAACAATTCTTCGTGGAATTCAAGAGAAATTTGAAATATACCATGGTGTTAAAATTCAAGATCAAGCTTTAGTTGCGGCAGTAACACTTTCAAATAGATATATAACAGATAGATATTTGCCAGATAAAGCAATAGATTTAATTGATGAAGCTTGTAGCTTAATTAGAACAGAAATGGAATCAATGCCAGTTGAGCTTGACCAGATTTCTAGAAAAATTATGCAATTAGAAGTTGAGGAGGCTGCGCTTTCTCGTGAAGAAGAGGAAATTTCAAAAGTCAGACTTAAGAAAATTCAAGAAGAGTTGATAAAGCAAAGAGAAGATTTCCAAGCTAAAAAGGCTAAGTGGGATGTTGAAAAGAAAAATATTTCTAGAATTCAGAAATTAAAAGCTAAAATTGACGAAGTAAATGCGCAAATTGAACAGGCAGAGCGTGAATATGATTTGAATAAAGTAGCTGAACTTCGTTATTCAACTCTTCCAAATTTGAAGCAAGTATTAGACCAAGAAGAAAAAGAAATTGAAAAAGAACAAGGTGGAAAATCAACACTTTTAAGAAATAAAGTAACAGAAGAGGAAATTCAACAAATAGTTTCAAAATGGACTGGAATACCTGTAACTAGAATGTCACAAGGCGAAAAAGAAAAATTATTACATTTGGAAGATACATTACATGAAAGTGTTGTTGGACAAGATGAAGCAGTTAAAAAAGTTGCAGAATCTATTCTTCGTTCAAAAGCTGGAATTGCTAATCCAAATAGACCAATAGGTTCATTCCTATTTTTAGGACCTACTGGTGTTGGTAAAACTGAACTTGCTAAAACATTAGCTCGTAATTTATTTGATGACGAGAAAAACATGATAAGATTTGACATGTCTGAATACATGGAAAAATTTAGTGTTACAAGGTTAATTGGAGCTCCTCCTGGATATGTTGGATATGAAGAGGGAGGTCAGCTTACAGAAGCTGTTCGCCATAAACCATATTCAGTTTTACTATTTGATGAAGTTGAGAAAGCTCATCCAGATGTGTTTAATATTTTCTTACAAATATTAGATGATGGTAGAGTTACAGATTCTCAAGGAAGAACTGTAGATTTTAAAAATACAATAATTATTTTGACATCAAATATGGGAGCTCAAAAAATTCTTGATAGTATTGCTAAAACAGGAAAAATTGAAGATAAAGTTAAAGAAGAAATTAAAGTTGATTTGAGGTCTCAATTTAGACCTGAATTTTTAAATAGATTAGATGAGATAATCTTCTTCCAAGCTTTAGCTAAAACTCAAGTTTATAATATTGTAAGATTATTATTAAAGGGCTTAATTGGAAGATTAGCAGAACAAGAAATTACAATGACTGTTTCTGATGATGTTATAAATTGGATAGTAGAAGAAGGATATGATATTAATTTTGGTGCAAGACCACTTAAGAGAACAATTCAAGATGATATTGAAACAATGGTCAGCCGTGCCATAGTATCAGATGAAATTAGAAAGAAAGATAGTTTTGAAATTATTGTAAATAAAGACAATGAGCTTGAAATTGCAAAAAAGTAGAAAGGATGTAAGTCAACGTGCCAGAGCCTAAAGAAGTAATTGAATCTAGAGAAAGAACTGATGATATAGAATATTATAGGAATATTGTTAAAACAATGCCACTGTTAATAGAATGGGCAAATGATGAAATTCGTGATAATAAAGAAATTATTTTATCTGCAGTTCAGATTGATGGTGGTGCTTTAGAATTTGCATCAGATAGATTAAAAGATGATAAAGATGTTTTACTAAAATCTGTTGCTCAAGCAGGTTGGACTGCTTGCTATGCTTCAGATAGGCTTAAAGGTGATAAAGATGTTATGCTTGAGGCTTGTAAAAATGATGGGCAAGTGCTATATTTTGCATCAAAAGAGCTTAGAGATGATAAAGATGTAGTAATTGCTGCAGTTAGTCAGAAGGCAATAATTTTAAAATATGCAAGTTTACGACTACGAAAAGACAAAGATGTTGCATTGGCGGCTTTAGGACAGAGCAAAAAATGTTTGGAATATATTGATGAAGAACTAAGAAAAGATGAAGAAATTCAAAGAATATTAAATCCTGATGAAAAATAAAGAATGTTTATACATTCTTTATTTTTTAGCAGTCAAGTATTGACTTTGCTAAATAAAAGTTATATAATTGCAAAGAAGAAAATAAGAAAGAGGGTAATAAATAATGGCAAATAGAGAATTTAAAGCTGAATCTAAAAGATTATTGGACTTAATGGTAAATTCAATTTATACAAATAAAGAAATATTTTTAAGAGAACTAATTTCAAATGCTAGTGATGCAATTGATAAATTATATTTTCGTTCTTTGACAGATAAAAATGTAAAAGTAAATCGTGAAGATTTAAAAATTGAAGTTGATGTTAACAAAGAAAATAGAACAATTACTGTAACCGATAATGGTTGTGGTATGAATGAAAATGAGCTTGATCAAAATTTAGGAACTATTGCTAAAAGTGGTTCACTTCGATTTAAAGAAGAAAATGAGAAAAAAGATGATATTGATATAATTGGTCAATTTGGTGTTGGCTTTTATTCAGCGTTTATGGTAGCTGATAAAGTAACTGTTGAATCAAAGACTTTAGATGAGAAACAGGGATATAAATGGGAATCAACTGGTGTAGAAGGATATACAATTGAACCTTGTGAAAAAAATGATGTTGGAACTAAAGTAATTTTACATATAAAAGAAAAAACAGATGAAGAAAATTATGATGAGTTTTTAGATAATTATAAAATTGAGGAAATTATAAAAAAATATTCAAATTATATTCGTTATCCAATTCAAATGGATATTGAGAAAAGAAGAAAAAAAGAGGGAACAGAAGAATATGAAAGCTATTATGAAACTGAAACTATAAATTCAATGACTCCTCTTTGGAAAAAGGATAAGAAAGATATAACAGAAGATGAATATAATAATTTTTATAAAGAGAAATTTTATGATACAGAAAATCCTTTAAAAACAATTCATAGTTCAGTTGAAGGTCAATATAAATATACTTCACTTTTATATATTCCAAAAAATTTGCCTTGGGATTTTTATAATAAAGATTTTGAAAAAGGCTTACAATTATATTCAAATGGCGTTTTAATAATGGAAAAATGTGGCGATTTATTACCAGATTATTTCAGTTTTGTAAGAGGTTTGGTTGATAGTGATGATTTATCTTTAAATATTTCAAGAGAGATGTTACAACATGATCGTCAATTAAAAGTTATTGCTAAAAATATTGAGAATAAAATAAAATCTGAACTTGAAAATCTTTTGAAAAATGATAGAGAAAATTATGAAAAATTTTTCGAGAATTTTGGAGTTCAGCTAAAATTTGGAGCTTATAATAATTTTGGAATGGACAAAGATAAGTTAAAAGATTTATTATTGTTCTATTCTTCAACAGAAAAGAAGATGGTAACATTTAAAGAATATGTTTCTAGAGTAAAAGAAGGACAAAATTCTATTTACTATGCTAGTGGAGAAAGTATAGATAAAATTGATATGTTGCCACAGGTTGAAAGCTTTAAAGATAAAGGTATAGAGATTTTATATTTAACAGATAATATTGATGAATTTACTTTACAGATTATTATGGAATATGATGGAAAGAAGTTTGTAAATGTTAGTACAGAAAATTCAGAGTTAGAAAGTGAAGATGAAAAGAAAGTAATTGAAAAAGTAAATGAAGATAATAAAGAGTTACTTTCATTTATGAAAGAAGCTTTAAATAGTGAAGTTCAAAGTGTTAGATTTACTCATAAGCTTAAAAACCATCCAGTTTGCTTAACTAATGAAGGATTTATTTCCGTAGGAATGGAAAAAACATTAAATGCTATGCAAAATAATCAAAATGCTAAAGCACAAATGGTTTTAGAAATTAATGATAATCATGATATTGCTAAAAAAATAAGATTTTTGTTTGAAACAGATAAAGAAGAACTAAAAAAATATTCTAAAATTTTATATTCTCAAGCAAGATTAATAGAAGGATTAGAAATTGAAAATCCAACTGAAATTAGTAATTTAGTTTGTGAATATTTATCAAAATAGGGAATATTAAAATAATGAATAAAAAGCAACCATTTTGGTTGCTTTTATTTTGTAAGTTGTTTACTTTGAATTTCTTTCATTTCTTCTTCTGTTAAATATTTAGCTTTTACCATTTTTTGCAAGACAGCATCTTGTCTTCGTTCAGCTAAATTTAAATTTACTTTTGGAGAATAAACACTTGGAGCATTTGGAACTCCAGCTAAAAGTGTTGCTTCATAGTCTGTTAAGTCAATAGGGTCTTTATCATAATATCCCCAAGAGGCATCATAAATTCCATAATATCCTGAACCATAAAAATTTGTATTTATGTATATTTCTAAAATATCATCTTTTTTATAAAGTTTTTCAATATCTCTTGCTACAAATATTTCAGCGACTTTTCTAGAAAAATGTTTTTCTTGAGTAAAATATTCATTTTTAGCAATTTGCTGAGTTATTGTACTTCCACCTTCAGCAAAGTTTAAAGTTTTTATATCTGTTAGGATTGCTCTTCCAATAGAAAGTAAGTCTACACCATCATGTTTATAAAATCTTTTATCTTCAACAGCAATTACGGCTTTTTTAAAGATTTCTGGAACTTCATTAACTGTCATAAAGTCATCTCTGTTTTGAATTTCTGAAAAACACTCTTTTATAGGAAATTCTTTAATAGATATTTTATACATGTTATAACCTTTTGCAAATGTATATCCAAAAACTCCAACAAAAAGAGTAATTATTGTTAGTAAGAGTATTAAAATAATTTTCTTAAATTTTTTCATATTCTAGCCCTTCCTTCTAAGAATATTTTATCTTAAAATTTACAATATTTCAATATTGTTTCAAAAATGTTAAGATAATATTAAGATTTTGAAAAAAATTAAAAATAATTGTTTAAAAGTGTTGACATATAAGGAATTTGAAAATATAATGTCCGTAGAAACAACATTTGGAGGTAACCAAAAACTATGCAAGAAAGTTTCTTGGATTTGAATAAATATAATACAATGGCAGATGATACAGTTTTAAATTTAGCAAAATCTGGGGATGAAAACGCGCTTAATTTTATTATGGATAAATATAATAACATAGTAAATATGAAAGCGAGTAAATTTTTTGCGGCTGGAATTGAAAAAGAAGATATTATTCAAGAAGGAATGATAGGTTTATATAAAGCAATTCAAAGTTATGATGGAGAAAAACAAAATTCATTTAAAAGTTTTGCAAATATGTGTATTGAAAGACAGCTTATAACTGTTGTAAAAAGTGCAAATCGTCAAAAAAATATTCCGCTTAATTCAGCTTTTTCTTTAAATAGTCCAATTTATGAAGATGGTGATGCAGATGCTATGGAGATACTAGATATAAATTTAGTTGAAGATCCATTAGATACAATTGCTAACAAAGAATATTTTTCTCAAATGGAAACAAAGATAGATGAAAATTTAAGTGACTTTGAGAAAAAAGTTTTAATTCATTATAAACAAGGAAAATCATATAATGATATTGCTAAAGAAATGAATACGAAAGTTAAATCAATAGATACAGCTTTACAAAGAATTAAGAAAAAAGCTACAAAAATAAAAAATCAAATAGATGATAAAAAATAAAATCTCTACTTCATAGTAGGGATTTTATTTTTTAAAAATTTTTTAATAATAAGTCAATGTTTGCTATAAAGCTATCTTCTGTGATAACATCATTGACTTGATTTGAAACTGTTCCATCTTGTTCAATAAATAATAAAGAAGGAAGAGAAGAACATTGATATTTATTTTCAAAACTTAAATTTTTGTCAAAATACATAGGAATTTTGAATTGAGCAGCTTTTACATTTTTTACAATTTCTAAATCTAAATTAGGTTCATTAACATTTACTGCCAAAATATTTAATTTGTCTTTATTTTCTTCATAATATTTTTCAAGCAAACTAATCATATCGTAAGATTTTGAAGAATCTGACTTCCAAAGTAATAGTATAGTTGGCTTATCTGAAAAATTACTTAAATCAAGAGTATTTCCGTCATAGTCATAAAAGTAAAAATTTTTTTCTTCCTCTTTTATAGGAGTTGTTTTAGAAGTAGAATTTGTATTTTTATTATTACTTTTTGTAGATTTTAAAGTTTTAGCATATATAAAAACTCCTGTAGCTAAAATAAGTATAATTATTGAGATAATTAATATTATTATATTTTTTTTGCTCATTTGTAACCTCCAAATTAATTATTTATATAAATTTTTAAGCATTATTTAATGTTGCATCAAAACAAATTCTTGTATAGTAAAGTAAGAAGATTATGTCGCATATAGGTTTTGCATATATAAAGCAATTAGTTTTTCTTTCAGCAAAAAATAAAAAGCTAATGAAATAAAATATCAATAATTTAAAAATTAAAATTTTTATAGGCTTTTTAAAATATTCTATCTCATAAAAATATCTAAAAACTGTAACTTCTAAACCAATAAATGGGGAAGAAATAAACCAAATTTTCATTGAAAATATAGTAAAATTTATGATACCTTCTTTTAATTTAAATAATTCTAAAATGTTGTTTAAAAAGCCATATATAATACAAGCTGAAATAATTGAAACTATTGAACTTGCAAAGAAAGAATTAGCAAAAGCAATTTTCATATCTTTCCTATAACTTTTAGATTCGTTAAGCTTTGCTTTTTTAAAATTTCTGTTTACTACAAAAATACAAATCAGTATTATCATCAGATATAAAGCTAAATTTATATTTATACTTATTATGTGATTTAAATCAGAATTTATTTTCAAAAAAATATTTATTGAACTTATAAATATTATTAAAATCAAAATTGTTAAAAAATAGAAAAGTTTTTTCAAAAAATTATCTCCTTTCAATGACAAACATTTTACCACTAACTTTTCATAAAAACAATAGAAAATAAGCAATTAATTTTAAAGATTATTATTTAAAAATATTTTAATATCTAAATAAAAAAATTTTTTAAAAAATTTATAAAAAAGGGTTGCAAAATAAAAAGTTATATATTAAAATTTAATTGAAAGTGGAGAGAAGTGGAATAAAGTGGTAGAAAATGAAAGGAGGTTAAACATCTTGCTAATTGGCGAATATGAACACTCTCTAGATGTTAAGGGAAGAATTATAATGCCAGCAAAATTTAGAGATGACATTGGTGATAAGTTCATAGTTACAAAAGGTTTAGATGGATGCCTATTTGCATTTTCAAAAGAAGAATGGACAAAATTTGAAGAAAAGCTTTCTATACTTCCAATTTCTAACAAAGATGCAAGAGCCTTTACAAGATTTTTCTTTGCAGGAGCAATAGACTGTGAGCTCGATAAACAAGGAAGATTTTTAATTTCTTCTAATTTGAGAGAATTTGCAGGATTTACTAAAGATGTTGTAATTGTTGGAATGAACTCTAGAATTGAAATTTGGAGCAAAGAAAAATGGGAAGACTGTAATGATAACCTTTCTGCAGATGATATTGCGGAAAAGATGGAGATGCTAGGTATATAATTTTTATATATTGTAGTTTTTACTTAAATTTAAGTAGATTACTACACACAACTGAAAAATTGTGCTACATGTACAAAAGATTTTAAGATACAAAAGAAAAAGTTTACAAAAGACAAAGCTTAAGCAAATTTACTAATCGCTTTATTTATTAAATTACAAATGATGTAATTTACAAAAGATAAATGTATATAATTTACGCAAGAATTATATATCCACAAAAGATTTTTAAAGTACAAAAGATGGCAAACAAAAGAAAGTTAAAATTTACAAAAGACGAATGGCGGATAATATTGGGACTAAACTGACTGATGTTATCCGCCTTAAAACTATCTTTATTTTTTGGAGGACAGTTTTGGAGTTTGAGCATAAGCCTGTGATGCTAGAAGAATGTATAAATGGTTTGCAAATTAAAGCAAATGGAATATATGTAGATGGAACACTTGGAGGCGCTGGCCATAGTAGTGAGATTTTGAAAAGATTAAATGAAAATGGTTTATTAATTGGAATTGATAGAGACGAAGATGCGCTAAAAGTTGCAAAGGAAAGATTAAAAGCTTACTCAAATACTAAATTTGTTCATGACAATCATGATAATATCAAAGAAATACTAGAAGAATTAGAAATTTTTGGAGTAGATGGAATTCTTCTAGATTTAGGTGTATCTTCATATCAACTAGATGAAAGAAATAGAGGATTTAGTTATATGGGAGAAGCTTCTTTAGATATGAGAATGGATAAAACTCAAAAACTAGATGCGAAAAAAGTCGTAAATTCTTATTCAGAAGAAGATTTAGCAAATATAATTTTTGAATATGGAGAGGAAAAATTCTCAAAAAGAATTGCAAGAAATATAGTTTTGGCTAGAGAAAAAAAGCCGATAGAAACTACAAAGGAATTAGTAGAAATTATTGAAAGGTCTGTTCCTAAAAAAAGTGACGGACATCCTGCTAAAAGAACATTTCAGGCAATTAGAATTGAAGTTAATAATGAAATAAAGCCTTTATATAATTGTATAAAGGATTCAATAAATTGTTTAAATCCTAATGGAAGATTATGTGTGATAACATTTCATTCATTAGAAGATAGAAGCGTAAAAAAAGCAATGGCTGAAGCAGAAGGAATTTGCACTTGTCCACCAGGGCTTCCATATTGTATGTGTGGAATGGTAAGCTATGGAAAAGTTATTACTAAAAAACCAATTATTCCAAGCAATGAAGAACAAGAGGCAAATTCGAGAAGCAAAAGTGCAAAATTAAGAATATTTGAGAAAAAAGGAGTTTAACCTTATGACATCTTATGGCTACCAATATGGAACAAGCCCAAGAAAATTTGAACCTGAAGTAAGAACTCCTAAAAAGTCATCTAATAAGGTAACAAGCAAAGAGAAGAGTACAAAAAATGTAAAAAAGTCTAAATCAGTTGGTAAAACAAAAAAACAGCAAGATAAAGTTAAAGCTAAAGAAGTAAGAACAGCTAAAACAAATTTTGCAATCCTTATGTTGGTCGTTTTAGGAAGTATTTTACTTTTAATGTATAGAAATGTAAAAATAAGAGAATCCTATGCTAGAGTTCAGTCTTTAAGCAAAAGTATTTCTTCATTGCAAAAAGAAAATAGCCAGATTTCTATTCAAATACAAAATAATTTGAATTTAAATAATATAGAAGAAATTGCAGTTTCAACTCTTGGAATGCAAAAACTTTCTGGTGGACAGACTGTCTATGTAAATCTAGATACAAAGGATTATACAGAAATTAGTCAGAAGAGTATCATAAAGGAAGAAAAAGTAAGTTTATTTGAGAAAATAATCAATAAAATTGTTGATTTCTTTTAAAAACGTCTAATAAATATATTAGATGTTTTTTTTATTTTTTATTGCATAAAAAAATAACTTAATATATAATGAAAAAAATGAAAAGTTTTGGCAAAAGGAGCAAAAATGAAAGTAGTAATATTAGCTGGAGGATTTGGAACTAGAATTTCAGAAGAGAGTTATTTAAGACCTAAGCCAATGATTGAAATAGGGGGGCAACCTATTTTATGGCATATTATGAAAGAATATTCAAAATATGGTTTTAATGAATTTATTATATGTTTGGGATATAAAGGATATATGATAAAAGAATATTTTTCTGATTATTTTTTACATACATCTGATATAACATTTGATTTAGCTAAAAATGAAATGACAGTTCATAACAACTATTCAGAACCTTGGAAAGTTACTTTGATAGATACTGGTTTAAACACAATGACAGGAGGCCGTATTAAAAGAATTCAAAAATATGTTGGAAATGAAACATTTATGCTAACTTATGGAGATGGAGTTTGTGATATAAATATTAAAGAATTATTAAAATTTCATAAATCACATGGAAAAATTGCAACTGTGACTTCTATAAATATTGGTCAAAAATTTGGAGTATTAGTGACAGATAATGATAATTTTGTAAGAGCTTTTAGGGAAAAACGTGAAAGTGATGGTTCTTGGGTTAATGGTGGATATATGGTTTTAAATCCAGAAGTATTTAATTATATTCCTGAAGGTGATGAAATAGTTTTTGAACAGACTCCTTTGGAAAAACTATCAAAAGATGGAGAGCTTGTTGCTTATAAATATAATGGTTTTTGGCAGTGTATGGATACGCAAAGAGATAAGATGAAATTAGAAGAACTTTGGAAAACTGGTAATGCTCCTTGGAAGGTATGGTAATATTATGATAGATTTAACTTTTTTTAAAGGTAAAAATATATTTGTAACTGGTCATACAGGGTTTAAAGGCTCATGGCTTTGTAAAATTTTAATTGATTTAGGAGCAAATGTTACTGGTTATTCTTTAAAGCCTAATACATTTCAAAGCCTTTTTGAAATTACTGAAATAGAAAATAAAATGAATAGTGTAATAGGTGATATAAGAGACTTAAAAAAGTTAAAAATTGCTTTTGATGAAGCAAAACCAGAAATAGTATTTCATTTAGCTGCTCAACCGATTGTTAGAGAGTCTTATGAAAATCCTGTTTATACTTATGAAACTAATGTTATGGGAACAGTAAATATTTTAGAATGTGTAAGAAATTCTGATACAGTTAAGTCTTTTTTAAATGTTACGACAGATAAAGTTTATAAAAATATGGAATTAAATCGTGGTTATAAAGAAGATGAATTTTTAGACGGACATGACCCATATTCAAATAGTAAATCTTGTTCAGAGCTTGTTACACATAGTTATAAAACTTCATTTTTAAAGGCTAAAGATGTAAGAGTTTCTACTGCTAGAGCTGGAAATGTAATCGGTGGTGGTGACTTTGCTAAAGATAGAATTATTCCAGATTGCGTAAGAGCAGCCAAAGCTAAAAAAACAATATTTGTAAGAAATCCAAATTCTATAAGACCTTTTCAGTATGTTTTAGAGCCAATTTTTGCTTATTTAATGATAGCTGAAAGGCAATATGAAGATGAAAGTTATTCTGGATATTATAATGTTGGACCAGATGATGAAGATTGTATTACAACTGGAAAATTAACAGATTTATTTTGTAAATATTGGGGAGAAAATTTAAAATGGAATAGTGGTTTTGTAGATGGACCTGCTGAGGCAAATTTCTTAAAATTAGATTGCTCAAAAATAAAGAAAACTTTTAATTGGCAACCGACTTGGAATGTAGAAAAAGCAGTTGAAAAAACCGTAGAATTTGCAAAAACAGAAAACAAAATAAATTGTATGGATAAACAAATAAATGAATTTATTTTAGATAGTAATGGATTGGAAAATTATTATGGAAGAAAAGATGCGAAAAAAATTGTATGTTAGAATATCATTTGGATTATCTTTAATTGTTGTAGTAATAATGAGTTACTTGATTTTGAAATTTGTTCCAAGTGATTTAGATTTTTATAGTGTAAAAGAAAAATATATAAATAGAATTAGTAGTTTTGTTAATGAGAAATCGGAGATGATGTGTTATATTTATATAACAATATTTTTCCCTATATTATTTATTTTATTTTTTCAAATATTGATGAAAATAAAAATAAAAGTAAATCCTAAAGTTATTTATATTATAGATGGATGTAGTATTGTAGCTTTAGGTGGATTAATTGTAAGAACTTTAATATTGAATGATTATTATAGAAATATAATTTTTTTGAATGGAAATAAATTAGTATTTTTTATATTATTTTACTCTATTATAGTAGCAAGCTTGTTTTTGTACAAAAAAATAAGTAAGACTAAGAATTTAAAATTTTTTAATATAATAATATATTCTGTAATTGCTATCGTTATAGTTACAACAAGTTACATATATATTAATAATAGTTATTCGCAAAATGCATATGATGTCCATCATACAGATGCTTATTTATATCCAATTTATAAGGTAAATAATGGCTTAACTTTAGGTATAGACTTTAATAGTATTTATGGATATTATTCATATTTTTTTAGTTTTATTATGAAATTATTTAATTTGAATAGTATATTTTCTATTAGTTGTATTGTTACAGTGTTAGTTTTTGTAATTTTATTATGTTTAGCAATTTTCTTAAATAAGGTAATAAAAAATAAAATTATATATTTAATAACATTTTTGTCAATTATTTATGTAGGATTTATTAAAGGAATTATAATAACTAGTGGGATATATTTACAATATATTCCACATAGAATGTTATTTCCAGCACTAATGTTACTATATATCTTGTTTTATTTAAAATCAAAAAATAAGTTTTTTTCTAAAATTTTAGGTGCTATATTAGTTGCATTTTCAATTTTTTGGAATTTTGAAACTGGTTTTGTAGTATTATTAACTTTGATTATGTTTTTTGGTTATGAAATATTATATTTTAACTCATTTAAAGATAAAAAAACATATAAGGAAATTTTTAAAGTTTTAGTTTTTGTGATTTGTAGCTTAGTATTATATGTTTTGTTAATAAATGTAATTACTTTTATCAGAACTGGGCAATTAATAAGTTTAAAAAGTATTTTATTTGGACAAGATTCATTTTGGGGTTCTGGATTTAATATGATAAGAATGAAGTTATGGCATCCTTGGATTTTAATAGCTTTAACTTATGGAATTGCTTTAGCTATAACAATTAAAGAATTAAAATTTTTGAAAAATGAAAATAATCCTGAAAAGTTTAATAAAAATATTATTGTATTTATATTGGCAATATTAGGAATAGGAGTATTTTCTTATTATCAAGGAAGAAGTCACAATGAGTGTTTTAAATCAGTTTTGTATCCAGGAATAATTTTATTAGGAATATTTTTAGACTATATATTAGAAAATTTTTCAAAATGTACAAAATTTGAAAAAATATGTGAGTGTATAACTTTTTCTATAATAATAACTATTTTAGTAAATTTTTCATCATTAACATTATATAGTTTTCTTTATGAAGAGCAGATTCATAAGATTTTAAATAAAAAAGAATATTTTAATGAAAATGTTTTAGAGGAGTCATTAGAAAGCTCTAAAAAATTAAAAGAAATTCTTGGCAAAATAGATTTTTATTTAAATGGTGAGCATTTTTATTACTTAGCAACAAATCAAAAAGATACTAAAAGATTTCAAGGAGCAGTGGATACATTTACTAGAGAGGATAATAAAAAAGTTGTTGAATTTTTAAAAGAAAATAAGACATCACTATGTATTAACTTTTTAAGTTATAAAATTTTATCTGGAAGAGATGCAGTAGAAGAGATTGCTGGTTTATTAGAAAGTGATTATAAAATATTTGAATGTACAAAAATACCAGCTTATATTCTTATAAATAAAGATAATTATGATAAAATAGATGAATTAATAAATGAAGGGATTATTACGGTATCAGAAGATGTTTGAAAATAAAAGTGAAATTGAAGCTAAAGAAGAAATTTTGAAAATGGTAGATGAGTATTGTAAGAAATATCATGTTCAAAATAAAGAATTTAAAGAGGGAGATAGAATTCCATACGCTTCAAGAGTTTACGATAGTAAAGAGATGGTGAATTTAGTTGATAGTTCGTTAGATTTTTGGTTAACTTCTGGAAAATATACAGAAAAATTTGAAAAGGAATTTGCCGAATTTTTAAATGTAAAATATTGTTCTGTAGTTAATTCAGGTTCATCAGCAAATTTGATTGCCTTTATGTCTTTAACTTCACCTTTATTAAAAGAAAGAGCAATAAGAAGAGGAGATGAAGTAATTACAGTATCTGCTGGTTTTCCAACTACAGTAACACCTATAATACAATATGGGGCGATTCCAGTTTTTGTAGATGTTACAATTCCAGAGTATAATATTGATGTAAATATGTTAGATAAAGCTTTGTCAAACAAAACAAAGGCTGTTATGATTGCTCATACATTGGGAAATCCATTTAATTTAAAATGTGTAAAAGAATTTTGCGATAAAAATAATTTATGGCTTATAGAAGACAATTGTGATGCTTTAGGCTCAAAATATAAAATTAATGGAGAAGAAAAACTTACTGGAACAATTGGGGATATTGGAACTTCAAGCTTTTATCCACCACATCATATTACTATGGGAGAAGGTGGAGCAGTATATACTAATAATGGTTTATTAAATAAAATTATTAGGTCTTTTAGAGATTGGGGAAGAGATTGTAGTTGTCCATCTGGAGTTGATAATTTATGTGGTCATAGATTTGATAAGCAATATGGAGAATTACCAGCTGGATATGACCATAAATATGTATATTCACATTTTGGATATAATTTGAAAGCTACGGATATGCAAGCTGCGGTTGGATGCGCTCAACTAGAAAAAATAAATTTATTTACTGAAAAAAGAAAATATAATTTTAATAGATTAAAAGAAGGTTTGAAAGATTTAGAAGATAAATTAATTTTACCAGTTGCTTCTGAAAATTCTATTCCTAGTTGGTTTGGATTTATGATTACATGTAAAGAGGGAATAGATAGAAATAGTATTGTTGAATATTTAGAAAAAAATGGAATACAAACAAGAAATTTATTTGCTGGAAATCTAATTAAACATCCTTGTTTTGATGAGTTAAGGAAAAAGCAAGAGGGATATCGAGTTGTAGGAGAATTAAAAAATACTGATAAAATAATGAATAATTCTTTTTGGATAGGTGTTTATCCAGGAATGACAGATGAAAAAATTGATTATATGATAAGAAAGATAAAAGAAGTAGTATAATTTTTTTAAGAAGAATATTAAAAGTGAAAAAAAGCAATAAAAATTGTGATAGTGATAATATCTTTACTTGGAATTGCTCTAGTTATAGGTATTGTTAGATTAATTAAAAGTAAAAAGGAATTATTATTAAATGAAAAAAATATTGGAAAGGCTTAATATTAACTCAAAAGAAAGTTTTTTAAAACTTATAAAACAATTTTTAAAATTTGGAATTGTTGGTGGAATTAATACTATATTATCATATATTATTACAAATGTTGGATTTTATGTATTAAATTTGCATGCGCAAATTGCTAATTTTATAGCTTTTTTCATAACAGTATTTATTTCATTCATTTTAAATAGAAAATTTGTATTTAAACAAAAAAATTCAAATGAAAAGAGCTGGGTAAAGCAATTGCTAAAAGTATATTTATCATATTCAATAACAGGATTATTTTTAACAGCATTTTTGATTTACATTGAAGAAAATATATTTGGAGTTGAACATTATATTGCTACATTAATGAATTTAATTATTACTATACCAGTTAATTTTTTGTTAAATAAATTATGGGCGTTTAAGTAAGGAGGGCATTTATGAAAGTTAAAGTCGCGAGTTATATAGCTGAATTTTTAGTTAAAAATGGAATTTCTCATGTATTTACTGTAGTTGGAGGCGGAGCAATGCATCTTAATGATGCGTTTGGTCATCAAGAAGGGTTAAAATGTATTTATAACCATCATGAACAAGCTTGTAGTATTGCTGCTGAAAGTTATGCTAGAATTAATAATAAAATTGCAACAGTCTGTGTTACTACAGGACCAGGCGGAACAAACGCAATCACTGGCGTTGTAGGGGGGTACTTGGATTCAATTCCAATGTTAATTATTTCTGGGCAAGTTAGATATGATACAACCGCTAGAAGTACAGGCTTAAATTTAAGAGCTGTTGGTGACCAAGAATTTGATATTTGTAAAGCAGTAAGTTCAATGACAAAATATTGTGAAATGGTAATAGAACCAAAAAAAATTCGTTATTGTTTAGAAAAAGCTTTATTTGTTGCTCAAAATGGTAGACCTCGGTCCTTGTTGGTTAGATATTCCTCTAAATGTTCAAGGTGCATATATTGAAACAGAAGAATTAGAAGGCTATGATGAAAATGAATATATAAAAACATTGCCAAAACCAGTTGATGGAAAAACAATTGATAAAATTATTGAAAAAGTAAAAGAAGCTAAAAGACCAGTATTATATGCTGGAAATGGAATTAGAATTTCTAAAGGATATGAAGCTTTTAAAAGTGTAATAGAAAAACTAAATATTCCAGTTGTAACTGCTTGGAATAGTATTGATGCAATTTATGATAATCATCCATTATATTGTGGACGTGGTGGAATTATGGGTGATAGAGCTGGAAATTTTGCTGTTCAGAATAGTGATTTAGTATTATCTATTGGTTGTAGATTAAGTATTAGACAAGTTGGATATGAATGGAAAACTTGGGCAAGAAATGCATATACAATAATAGTTGATATTGATAGTGAAGAGTTAAAAAAGCCAACTCTTCATGTAGATATGCCAGTTTGGGCAGATGCTAAAAATATATTAGAAGAATTAGATAAAAAATTAGATAATAAAAAATTGTTTAAAGGAACAGAATGGATTAAAATTTGTCAAAACTGGAAAAAGAATTATCCAGTCGTTTTACCAAAACATTATGAAAATATTGATGGTTTAGCAAATGTTTATTGTTTTATTAAAGAATTAAGTAGTAGATTAAAAGAAAATCAAATTACAGTTGTAGGGAATGGTTCTGCTTGTGTAGTTGGAAGTCACGCATATATTATAAAACCAAGACAAAGATTTATAATTAATTCTGCAATTGCTTCAATGGGATATGATTTACCAGCAGCTATTGGAGCTGTATATGGAAAAGAGAATAATAATTTGGACGTTATATGTATTTCAGGAGATGGAAGTATTCAAATGAATTTGCAAGAACTTCAAACTATAATACATCATAAGATGCCAATAAAAATTTTTATTATTAATAATAATGGATATCATTCTATAAGACAGACACAAACAAATTTATTTGATAGTAATTTTGTTGGAATAGGTCCAGAAAGTGGAGATTTAAGTTTCCCAGATATGTCAAAATTAGCAGTTGCTTATGGTTATCCATATTTTTCAGCTAGTAAAAATGAAGAAATACCAAAAGTATTAGAAGAGGTATTAAAACAAGATGGACCAGTAATTTGTGAAATTTTTGTTTCTCCAAAGCAAAATTTTGAACCAAAATCAGCTACAAAAAAGTTAGAAGATGGAACTTTGGTCTCTCCTCCACTAGAAGATATGGCTCCGTTTTTAAGTAGAGAAGAATTAGAAAAGAATATGATAATACCAATAATTAAAAAATATAATAAGTAATTTGTAGAAAAGAGGGGTTAAAAAATGTCAAAATGTATTGTATGTGGTGGAAAATTTTATGATGAACCACTTATGGAAATGGATAATTTACCTAAATCAGCTCAAAATATTCCAAATTTAGAGGATTTAGATAAAGATAAAGGTATTACAATAAAATTATGTCAATGTAAAAATTGTGGATTAGTACAAATTGACGGTGAACCAGTTAAATATTATAAAGATACTATAAGAACTATTGGGAATTCTACTACAATGATTGATATGAGAAAAAAACAATATAAACATTTAATTGAGAAATACAATCTTATTAATAAAAAAATTATTGAAATAGGTTGTGGACAAGGTGAATTTTTAGAAATATTAAAAGAATATGATGTTCAAGCTTATGGAATAGAAAATTTGGAAAAATCAGTAATGATTGCAAAAAAGAAAGGATTAAATGTTGAAAAAAATTTTGCAGAGAATGAGAAAACGATTATAAAAAATGGACCATTTAATGCTTTTTTGTCATTTAATTTTTTAGAACATCAACCAGATCCTAATGGAATGTTACAGGCAATATATAATAATTTAACAGATGATGGAGTTGGTTTAATTACTGTTCCAAGTTTCGAAGATATATTGGAAAATGATGGATTTTATGAAATAATTAGGGATCATGTTTGTTATTATACAATTGACACATTAAAGTTTTTATTAAATAAAAATGGTTTTGAAGTTATAGAAGATGAAATAATAAATGGAGATACTTTATCTGTAATTGTTTCAAAAAGAAAGAAAATTAATGTTGATAGATTTAAAAATAATTATGTTGAATTAGGCAAAGAGATAAATGATTATATTGATAAAATGAAAAGTAAAAATAAAAAGGTTGTAGTATGGGGAGCTAGTCATCAAGGTTTTACAATTATATCTACAGCTAATATAAAAAATAAAATAGAATGTATTATAGATTCTTCTTTATTAAAACAAGGTAAATATTCGCCAGTATCACATTTAAAAATTGTTTCACCTGAAGAGTGTAGATGTACTATATTGAAAAATGACCGGTTGTATAATAGTTATGGCTCCAGAATATAGTGATGAAATAGTTAAAAAAATAAAAGATGAATTTTGTAATAAGATTGAAATAGCTGTAGTAAGAAGTAAACATTTAGAAATATTGAATGGAGATTAAATGAAGTCTTTTGTATTAGAAAAAATGATGATTTAAAAGTAGTTGTTTATATAAATTAACGAAAGGATAATGTAAAAATATGAAAAAAATTGTAATAACTGGAGCAACAAGCATTATGGGAATGGGGCTGATACAATATTTATTAGATAAAGATGTTGAAATATTAACAATTTTAAGAAGGAACTCATCTAAAAATGTATTTATACCTAAAAATCCCAAAATAAAGAAAATGGAATGTAATTTAGATGAATTACATTCTATTAATGTTTTAGAAAAATATAATGTATTTATACATTTAGCTTGGGATTGTAAATCTATTGAAGAAAGAAATGATGTAGACAAGCAGTATAGAAATGTGAAATATACTTTAGATGCTGTAAAACTTGCTAAAAAATTAGGTTGTGAAAAATTTATTGGGATAGGCTCTCAAGCTGAATATGGAAGAGTAGAAGGAAAAATTTCGCCTAAAACACCTACAAATCCAGAAAATGCTTATGGAATTGCTAAATTATCATCTGGAATTTTTAGTAGAATTTTAGCAAATCAATTAGAAATAGAACATATTTGGACAAGAGTATTTAGTATTTATGGTCCTTATGATAGAAAAGAAACTATGATAATATCAAGTATTAATTCAATGTTAAATGGAAATTCACCAGAATATACAAAAGCTGAACAAAAATGGGATTATTTGTATTCTGAAGATGTTGCAAGAGCTTTATGTTTAATTGCTGAAAAAGGAAAAAATAATTCTATATATTGCATTGGAAGTGGCTATCAGAGACCTTTACGAGAATATATAGAAGAAATAAAAAATCAAATTAATCCAAATTTGAAATTAAAAATAGGAGCTAAAGAATATTCTCCAAATCAAGTAATGAATTTATGTGCAGATATATCTGATTTGACAAGAGATACAGGGTTTGTTCCAGAAATTAGCTTTGAAGAAGGAATAAAAAGAACAATCAAATGGTATAAGGAGGGAAATTTTGAAAAAAATTAGTGTTGTAGTTCCTTGTTTTAATGAAGAAGAAAATGTAAAGCCAATAAGCGAAGATATTGTAAAAGAGCTTGAAAAATTAGAAAAATATGATTATGAAATTATTTTTATTGATAATTGTTCCACAGATAAAACAAAGGAAATTCTTGAAAAATTATGTGAACAAAATCCAAAAATAAAAGCTATTTTTAATGCAAAAAATTTTGGACAATTTAATAGTCCATATTATGCTTTATTGCAATCAACAGGCGATTGTTCAATTTTAATTGCTTCTGATTTTCAAGATCCAGTAGGAATGATACCAAAGTTTATTAAAGAATGGGAAAATGGATATAAAATTGTAATTGGAATAAAAAATAAGAGTAAAGAAAAAAAGCTAATGTATTTTTTAAGAAGCTTTTATTATAAATTGATAAAGAAGCTTTCAGATGTTGAGCAAATTGAGCATTTTACAGGTTTTGGATTATATGATAAAAAATTTATTGAAGTATTAAGAAATTTAGATGATCCTACACCTTTTTTAAGAGGAATTGTAGCTGAATTAGGATTTAATCGAAAAGAAATCTTATATACTCAAGAAAAAAGAAAAGCTGGAAAAACTCATAATAATTTTTATAAATTATATGATGCAGCAATGCTTTCATTTACTTCTTATACTAAAATTGGCCTGAGATTAGCAACTTTTTTGGGTGGAATTATATCAATAATTAGTTTTATTATAGGAATTATTTATTTAGTATTAAAATTATTATATTGGGATAGATTTATGGCTGGTATGGCTCCAATATTGATAGGAATGTTTTTCTTAGGTGCTTTACAAATTTTCTTTATAGGTTTAGTTGGAGAATATATTTTGTCAATAAATTTAAGAGTTATGAAAAGACCTCTTGTTATAGAAGAAAAAAGAATTAATTTTTAGGAGAAAATGAAATGGAAAAATATAAAAAATCATTTATAAATTTATTAAAAACGCCAGTTTTTATAATTCCATTGATTATAGTTGCTATAGGAAGTTATGGTTTTTTATTGTCACATTCAGCAGTTAATGTTGATACATTATCTGCTAATAGATATTATGATGAAGGGCTTTTTATATCTCAACAAAGAGTAGTTGGTATTTTAGTAGATAAAATATTTAATATAATGGATTTTAGACCTTTTTTAGGAGATTTTATTGCTGTACTATTACTTATGATAGCTTCTGGTTTATATTGTTCATTATTTGATAATATTTCTAAAAACAAGATAAAAACGATTGCTTTTACAGTATTTTCGTGTTTTTTTATTTCATATCCTTTAATAATGGAAATTTTTACATATAGTCCAATTGGTATTTGTATATCATTAGGATTTTGTTTTACAGCAATTAGTTTAATGTTAATGGAGGAATTTTTAAATCTAAAGAAAAAAAGATTTTTTGTATTAAGCTCGATTTTTTTGTGTGGTGCAATTTCAATATATGAGTCATTTGTACTTGTTTATATAATGGGTGTATTTGCAAGTATATTAATAAAGATATTATTTGCTAATGAGAAGAAATTAACTATGAAGGAAAATATTTTAATTGGAATAAAATATTTGATTTCATTAATTTTAGTAATTATAGTTTATTATATTATTGCAAATTTAACTATATGGATTTTTAAAGCACCAAAAGATTTATATTCAAATAAAAAGATTTATTATAGTATGATGGAACCATTAAAAGCGGTAAAAAATCTTATTTATACGGTAGTAGTTAATTATTTTATAAATGGTTTTAGTTATTTACCTATTACTTTTTTAGTAATTAGTAGTATTATATCTATAGTTATAGGATTAGTTTTTGCAATTAAAAGAAAAGATGATTCCATTTGGCTAATGATATTAGGTATGAATTTTACTTTAATATTACTTTCAATTATTCAAGGAAAAGCTGCTCAATATAGAACTTGTCAACAATTTCAACTATTTGTGTCTATAATATTTATGTTATTGACACAGTTTGTTATAGCATCAAATACTAAAAAATATATGAAAAACATAATTGTATTTATAATGTTTTTAATGATTTTTTATCAAGTAAAAGATATATATAAGTGGCAATATCTAAATGATTTAAGATATCAGAAGGAAAAAAATGATATGATTGCAATTGGAAATGAGCTAGTAAAAAATTATGGTGTTGAAAATAAACCAATTGTATTTACTCGGAAAATATAATTTGCCAAAAAGTATTACACAATATATGACTGTAAAACCAAATAGTTTACATTATAAAGCTCTTAATTATTTTTATAGAGTAATGTGGAATAAAATGACATTTATTCGTTTTAATAATTATCAATATACACAAACCAATGTACAATCACTTATAAACTGGTCTAAAAATGCTTTTATTTATATTGATAATGCAAGTGTTGAAGCTGTTAAATTTTTTAATTATTTAGGTTTTGATTTTAAAGCTGGTGTATCTAAAGAAGAATATTTAGAAATAATTAAAAAAGTGTATCAAGAAGATGTACCTAGTTGGCCTAAAGAAGGTTCAATTATTGAAACGGAAAATTATATAGTAGTTAATTTCTAAAATTGAAATCATAAAAAAAATGTCACCTAATAATATTTATTAGGTGATTTTTTATGGCTATAAGTAATTTGAAAATGAAGAAGAAAATGAAGGTTGAGCTTATTTTATTTTGTGTTGGATTTTTAATAATTTCAATAAAGCTTGGATATGTACAATTTGTTAAAGGAAAAGAATATAGTACTAAAGCTATAGAACAACTAAATAATAGTAGAAAAATTCCAGCAAATAGAGGAGTTATTTATGATTGCAATGGAAAAGTTTTAGCTGATAGTAGTACAGTTTATACAGTTAATATAAATCCAGCAAAAATTTCAGAAATAAACAAAGAAAAAGTTGCAAAAAGCTTAGCAGAAATTTTTTCATTAGAATATGAAGAGGTTTTGAAAAAAGTTAATCAAAATGTTTCTGTAGTAAATATTGCAAAAAAACAGCCAAAAGAGCTTACAGACAAATTGAGAATTTGGATGGAGCAAAATAAGATTAATAGTCGGAATAAATATTGATGAAGATACAAAAAGATATTATCCAAATGGAAGTTTAGCTTCACATATTATTGGTTTTTGTGGAAGTGATAATCAGGGATTAGATGGGTTAGAAGCAAAATATGATGATGTTTTAAAAGGAATTGATGGATATATTGATAGAGCTCAAAATGCTAGAGGAGAAGATGTTGGAACAGATGGGGAGGAATACATAGATCCAACTCCTGGAAATGACTTAATTTTAACAATTGATATGAATATTCAAGCAATTGTTGAAAAATATATTGAAGAAGCTTGTATTGATAACGTTTGTACTGATGGAGCGTCAATAATTTTGATGAATCCTAAAAATGGAAATGTTTTGGCAATGGCTAACTATCCTGATTATGATTTAAACAATCCTTATAAATTAGAGAATAGTGAAGGGCTAGAACAAAAAGAAAAGTCATTGTTGCTTCAGGCAAAGTGGAGAAATAAAGCAATTTCAGATACTTATGAGCCTGGTTCGTGTTTTAAATTAGTTACAGCTTCAAGTGCATTAGAGGAAGGGATTGTTTCAGGACCAGATAATAGTGGAGAATTTTCTTGTTCAGGTGGAATTGAAATAGCTGGTGTTAGAATAAAATGCTGGAGATATTATAGACCACATGGAAGTGAGTCTTTAAGGCAGGCTTTAATGAACTCTTGTAATCCAGTTTTTATAGGACTTGGACAAAAAATAGGAGTCCATAAATATTATGAATATTTGGAAAAGTTTGGTTTTCTTCGAAAAACAGGAATTGATATTTATGGAGAAGCTGGAAGTATATTTTTAAAAGAAGAAAAAGTAGGACCAGTTGAACTTGCAACGATTTCATTTGGTCAAAGATTTGAAGTTACTCCAATACAAATGATAACAATGGTTTCAACAATTGCTAATAAAGGAAAATATGTGTATCCAAGACTTGTTCAAGGGATTATAGATTCTAAAACGAGTGAAAAAACTGAATTTGAACCTAAATTTGGCGAGCAAGTAATATCAGAAAAAACGTCAGAAACGGTTTTGAGTATGATGAATTCCGTAGTAAGTGAAGGAACTGGAAAAAATGCTAAAGTTAAAGGTTATTCTATTGGTGGTAAAACAGGAACATCTGAAGATGGAGTTAATACTGGAAAGTATGTGACATCATTTATTGGAGTTGCACCTATTGAGGATCCAGAAGTGGCTATTTTAGTAACTTTATATAATCCAACAGGTGAAGGGGGACACCAAGGAGGTGATTGGTTAATTTTAGGGCAAAAAATGACTGTAAAAAAATGTAAAAAATTGTTAAAAAATATTTACAGGATAGTGGCTTTATGTTATAATATTAATCAGAGTTAAACTTGGCTAACAATGTTTAAAAATATTGAAATAAAAATATTTTGGAGGATTTTATGGGAAAAATTAAAACAAATTATATCAAAACAAAATTAAACTTATTATTTAAGCTATTTTTTTGCTTTGCTTTTGCTTTAATTTTAACAGGAATTAGAACTGATAAAGTTATGGCTGTAACATCTGGAAAACTTTACTTATCAGATATAAGTAATGATGTAGAAAAAACTAAAATGGCTAGTGGTCATATATTAAAAAAAGATGGAAATGACAGCGATAAAATAATAACTTTAAAGATAAGTGAAAATGAGACCAAAGCCTTTGTTAAAGGTATAACAGCGTGGGCTACATCTGATGTTGTATATGACTTAAAAGATTATTCTGGTTATGATTACTTTACTGCGTATGTTGGTGTAGATATTAGTGAACAAAGTAATTATTACAATACTGGTGCAAAGTTTAAAGTATATACTTCTAAAGATGGTCAAAATTGGGAAGAAAAAACTATAACAAATACAGTATTTTATGGTTGGTCAGTTGCAGAAAAAATAGAAGTTCCTTTAAATGGAGCAAGATACTTAAAATTACATACTGATAGTAACTCTAATAGTTGGTGGGCTGAATGGTATGATGAAACCGTTTTTGCTGATGCAAAATTGATAACTGAAGGCTATGAAGATACAAATACTTCTGAACCAGTAGATTTTATTAAAACAGTAAAAGAATATGATGATGAATTAAAAAATTATGAAGCTAATAAAACTACTAATACAGATGAATATGAGCTTACTTTATTACAAAGAGAGTTTGTAAATAATTTTGGATATGAAGTTTTATTAGATTTTGTAAATTGTAGTGATGATTATAAAGAAACTGTTAAGTGGTTAATGACAGATTTGAAAAATATGAAACTATATGTTTATGGTGGAGAACCAGATGGAAACTATATTGCCTCTATGAAGGCTTTAAATAGTGTATATCAAGAGCATAAATCAGATTTACAAAATAATGAATTGACTAAAGTAGGAAAAATTACTTATGGTGAATTATATAGAAAAATGATGATAACTGTTTCATTAACTCATTCTGCTCAAGTTTCTTTATGGATGCAAACAGACACTCTTGAAAATCAATCAACAGCGCTTAAACGTTATGAAATATTTAAAGATTTACACAAAAATGATGGATTTGTTGCTTTTGACAATGGAGAAACAAAAGTAGATTATACGCCATTATTTGAAAGCTTAGAAGTTGAAGAAATGCGTTTCGTTTTAAATAATATTATTGATGATGAATCAATATATTGGCTAAATGATTATGTTCATAATAGAATAAAAGAACACCCTACAGAAGTAGGAAAATACTTAACACCACATCCTTATATGAAATATATTGATCCAAACTATGCTAATCCAGAATTTCATAAAGAGGAAAATTATAATAAATGGGATGAAAAATATGACAGAGTATTTACAAAATATCATGTAACATGGAGACCAGGACTTTATAAATTATGGATGAATATTGAAGGTGGAGCTGTTTGTGGAGGAATTTCAAAAATAGGTTCTAACATTAGAGGTGTTAACGGAATTCCATCATCAGTTATTAGTCAACCAGGTCACGCTGCTTTAATTTATTATAGTCAAGACGATAAAGGAAACGGTTATTGGAATATAGATAATGATGTTAGTGGATGGTCACAATCAGGAAAAACAGAAAGGTTATCATTAAGAAGTCCTTTAGGTTGGGGTGATGATGATTATGCTGAAGGCTGGCTTGCTTCTTATGTTCCACTTGCGCAAGATGCTTTAAATAATTTTGATGATTATACAGAGTCAATGAAATATGTATATTTAGCTAATTCTTTTGCAGAAAATCCTACAAAACAATTAGAATTATATAGAAAAGCTTTAGATGTTCAAAAAATAAATATTGATGCTTGGTATGGAATAATCAAAGTATATGAAGCAGATACAACAAAAACAAATGATGATTATTTAGAATTAGCTGAAGAAATTGGTAATAGTTTGAAATGCTATCCATTACCAATGTATAATTTAACAAATAGAATTAAAAAGCAATTTACAAGTGATGAACCAATATATAATTTTAAATTTACTTTATTCCAAACAAGTATATTAACTACTGGTAGTACTTGGGCAAATCCTTCAAAAGATAGACCTGACAAAACATCTGATAAATATTATACAGATTGGGTATATCAACCAAGTATTACACAAGCTGTTGCTAAATTCTTATTAGGTCAAACAGATACTGAACTTGCTAAATTCTCATTTGATACAGTAAAAACAATTGTTAAGGCTGAAAAAGAAGGAGAAGAAGATAAAGAAGTAATAACTGCTGAAGCTGGTGTATTAAAATTATCAGATCGTTTCGAAGGTTCAGGTGTTCGTTGGGATTATACTTTAAATGGAAAATCTTACGAAAAAAATGATTATAAAGAAGTAACAAACGGAAATAAAATAAAATTATCTGATGAAGAAATAGCTAAAATAGATGCTGATAAAGATATCTATGTTCATATTGTTGGAACTGGATATTCAGATGATACTATATATAAAATAGATATATTACCACAAACAGTTTCAAGCAATGTCTATGCAAATGATAGAGAAAATCAAATTTTTGGAGTTGATACTGAACATACAGAATGGCGTTATGTACAAAACAGTGAAATTTCTACAGTTGCTATGACAGATGAAATTCAAAATGAAGAAAATGAATGGACTTTATATGAAACTGAGAAACCAAAATTAAGAGGTAATGTTAGTGTAGAAATAAGACAAATTGCTACTGGAACAAAATTAGCTAGTCCAGCTGTAAGATATGATTTTACAGATAGTGGTGAAAAAGATTATTCAAATAGCTATGTTGCAGTATCACATTTATCAATAGATTCTGTTTCTACAGAAGAACCTGGTCATGATGGAGCTGCAGCTAGAGCAATTGATGGTAACTATAATACAAGATATCATTCAAATTGGAATGGAAAAGATGAAGAGAGATGGATGATTATAAAAGTTGATAGACCAATTTATTTATCATCTGTTGAATTTGTTCCAGCAGGCGGTGGAAATGGAAAAATCGTAGATGGAACTGTTTATGGAAAATTAAATAAAGAAGATGAATGGATAAAATTATCTGAATTAAAAAATCAAACTTATACAGGCAATATTAATGACCCTGATTTTGGAAAAGACCCTAGAAATATTAAAACTTTTAAAGTAGATGAGCCTCAAGAAGTTCAATATATTAAAATTGTAGCAGACAGAACAAATGGAAATTGGTTTACTGCTAGAATGATAAATATATTCCAAGATTTAACCAAAAATCCTCATCCAACAGCTAGTGTTGAATTTTCTACTACATCTCCAACAACTAAAGATGTTGAGGCTACAGTTACGAACTTTAGTACAGATATAGAAAATATAGAAATGATTTCTAGTGAAGGACTAGAAAGCCATATAACTGTTAGTGAAGATAAAATGACAGCAAAATTTACTGATAATGGTAAATATACTTTTAAATTTAGAAATATAGAAACAAATCATGAAGGAAGTGTTGAAGCTAATGTTACTTGGATAGATAGAGTTTCTCCAACAGCTACTATAGAATATAGTACTACTAATTTAACAAATGGAGAAGTTGTAGCAAAACTTATTCCTGATGAAACTGTAATTGTAACTAATAATCCACATACTGAATATAATAATGAAGGTAAAGAATATACATTTACTCAAAATGGAGAATTTACATTTGAATACGAAGACCTTGCGGGAAATAAAGGTGAACCAGTTAAAGCTACTGTTAATTGGATAAATTCTTCATCAGGCGATAATCTTGCAAACGGACCTGTCCTTGACCCAAATCAATCAGGACAAGAAGAACCAGGAATAGGTGATGAAACAAAACCAGATGAAGAAGAACAAACTCCAGGAACAGGTAGCGAAACAAAACCAGGTGAAGAAGAGCAAACTCCAGGAACAGGTAGTGAAACAAAACCAGGTGAAGAAGAACAAACTCCAGGAGCAGGTAGTGAAACAAAACCAAGTGAAGAAGAGCAAACTCCAGGAACAGGTAGTGAAACAAAACCAGGTGAAGAAGAACAAACTCCAGGAGCAGGTAGT